>NZ_JBTYKD010000368.1:0-34016 GCF_054880495.1 Nostoc sp. | reverse complement strand
AAATAAGGATACGGATTTAAGATGTTTCCAGGAACTAAAACCTTGGTTTTTAGGCTTTATAGAATGAGCCTTCTGAGTTTCGCACCGGGAACTAGACTAGGCAGTAAGAAAAGACTCAGCAACACTGAGTTGAAAAGAAACAGACTTCAGATATGAAAATCTACGAAGCACTGCCTCTACTAAATAGCGGCGGGTCGAACAACATACCTGGAATCCAGAAAAATGTATTATAACCGTAATCTAAACATTACGAAATCTGGAAATTATAAAAGTGAGCAATAAATGAGCAAGTTTTAGTCTGGAAAGTGAGTACTAAGAGCAAATAAGCTGTGAAGCGCTTCGGTAATATCCGCAGTCTTTTTTGAAATCCAAATAAACTTGCTATTTCCACACCAACAGTAGGGGCTAAACACCTCAAGAAGGGCAACTATGAGAATAAATGCTCGGAGTATCACCTCTTTTATAGCAACTGAAGGCAGGTTACTCATAGAGAAAGCAGTCCAAAATATGGTATTTCTTTCCATCAAGCGATCGCTATATTGGACTAAAGCTACTCGTTTTTTTCGTCCCATAGTGGCATTTGTCGCTATTTTGCTCGTAGTCCTAATCTATGCAACCCCTAAAGCTTTGGCTTCAGACCACCAAGACACAACTTTTTTAGCCACTAAGCTGACTGCTGCGGATCTCACAGATTTGTTTGTGTTTGAGAGTCCCACAGACCCCAAAAATGTTGTCTTAGTCATGGATTTCGACCCTCTCATTGTTTCTGGTGAAATGAGACCATTCGATCCAAATGTTCTTTATCAGTTCAAGATTGATAACACTGGCGACAGTATTGAAGATGTGGTACTTCAATTCAATGTAAATGGCAAAGACGATAAGCAAACTGTTACAGTCCGCGGCCCAAGTCGTCCAACCACAGTAGGAACAGAGTCAGCTTTGCTTCCAGTAAGTTGGACAGGGCAACTCAACCAAACATTCTCTGCATATAACGGCATGAAGTTCTTTGTTGGCACACGCAAAGACCCGTTCTTTTTCGATTTGGAACAGTTCTTTAAAATCATCCCGGATCGGAACTATAGCCTTCAGCCTAATCCCAGTCCTCCCTTCCAAGTTCTTTCCTTTAGACCACCTGGACAAGCAAAAGACACTCTGGCCCCATTCAATGTCCACTCAATTATTGTCGAGCTACCCAGGAAACTGCTTGGTAAAGGCAAGATTGGTGCTTGGATGACAACTAGTGTTAAAACTCCTAGACTCACAAACGGGAATTTTGCTCAGATTGAGCGGTTAGCAGTTCCAGCCCTGAATGAACTTTTTATGGACTTTAAGGCTCATAATAATAGTAATCTTCAGACACCAACTAAAGACGCTAGCAATCAATCCCAATTCATTCAAGCCTTTGTCAAAGCGATCGGTAGACCTCAAGGTATAGCCGATGCAGTGATCTCAGTGGCGATTCCTGATGTGATCCAAGCCGACCTTTCTAAACCTAGCGGTAGTTATTTTGGGACTCAGTTAGGCAAAAATTTTGGTGGTAGAAGACCAAAAGATGACGTAATTGATGTGACTGCATCTGTTGTCTTTGGTAATGCAGTTACAGGCATTTCTACAGGCCAAATTCCGGGGCTGACTAGCGATAATGTTGCGCCTAATAATGCTAACTTTCTTTCTGAGTTCCCTTATTTAGGTAATCCTTTGTAAGGTTTATGCATCTACAAATACTATGGGTGTTAGTGCTGACTAGCCTACTGGTTTTACTAAGACCCTGTGATACACAAGCGCTAAGTTTAGGCTACACCGATGGTAAGTTAGACACATATTCCTCTGCTGTGCAACTGCTGACTGTTAATTCTAGGCAGATATTACCAGGAAAGCAGTCAGATTTAGTTTTCCCCGATTATTTACAGCGATCGCATATTATCAGCGTCTATGAGGAGAAAGTTGCCCAATCTCCCGATTCCTCAATATTTTTACGTCTGTTAGCCGATCAATATTTGAGGCGCTTTCGAGAAATTGGAGATATAGACGATGTGTTACGAGCAGAACAAGCGGCACGTAGATCCCTGGCAATACAGCCGCGCCATAATGACGTTTCTTCCATGCTCCTAGCATCAGCTTTACTATCTCAACATCAGTTTCGGTCAGCTTTAGATGTATTAAATAATTCATCTGTTGATAATCCCAATATTGTCTCGCTTAGGGCATCCATTCAGATGGAGTTGGGTGACTATGAAACAACTCATCAACTCTTGCAAAACCTTGCACAGGAGGAATCGAACTCTGGTCATAACGCAGTTTTAGCTCGTTACTTAGAGTTAACTGGCAATCTCGCCTCGGCACGGCAACTGCTAGATGAGGCTATGCAGGAGATGGACTCTTTCTACACGACGAGCGCAGAAACTCGTGCTTGGTTTCATGTGCGGACTGGGGATCTGGCTTTTGCAGCCGGCGATTTTGCCCTGTCTGAGCAGCGATATCGGGAAGCTTTTGACCTGTTTCCCCGGCATATAGCTGCTTTTACAGGACTAGCCCGCCTCTATGCGGCACAGCATCGATGGCAGGATGTTCTAAATATTGCCAATCAGGGTATAGAACTGATGCCGTTGGTAGAAACGCTGGGGTATAAGGCTGATGCTCAAATAGCTCTTCTCGACCAAAAAGGCGCAGCTGAAACTGAGGATTTGATCGGCGTAGTAGCTTACCTGAGCAAGGTTAAAGGAATCTACGATCGCGCAATGGCTGTCTACTACACTGAACATGGAATCCACTTACCAGAGGCGCTAAAAATTGCCCGTGCTGAAGTAGCAGTGCGAGACGATGTATATGCAGAGGATACGTTGGCTTGGGCAGCTGCGGCTAATGGGCAATGGCAAGAAGCGCAAAGGGCAGCACAACGGGCAACTCGCTTTGGAACAGAAGATGCTTTGCTGCAATTTCATGCTGGCATGATTGCGTTTCACTCAGGTAAGCGTCAGGAAGCAATAAAGCGATTAACTCAAGCTGTTAGCCTCAATCCTCAATTTCATCACAAGTATGCTGATGAAGCTCGTCAAGTCTTGGCTAACTTAGTACCCTCTGTCTCTTTTCCTACTCCTAACGCTATAGGGAGTTCTTTATGAAAAAGCTGCTACATTACTTGGCTTGGAATACTGCAATCATCGTAATATGTTTATTTTGGATGCCGGAGGCGGATGCCCATCCTTTAGGCAATTTTACCATCAATCACTATGCAGGAGTGCAGGTAGCAACCGATGGGGTGGGGATTGATTATGTTCTAGACATGGCAGAGATTCCGGCTTTTCAGGAAATTAATCACTTAGATACTAATCGCGATCGCAAAGCTGAACCTGTAGAGACGGTTCAATACCCTAATCAAAAATGCCAGGAAGTCAACTCACATCTGGAACTGTTGATCGATAAACAGCCTTTAGCACTGTCTTTGAGCAAATCAACAGTCGAATTTCCTCCAGGTGTCGGAGGATTATCTACACTGCGGCTGAGTTGTAATTTTCAGGGGTCAACGGAGTTATTAGGCGCGAATCAGTTAATCGAGTTTGAAGATCAGTTTTATCCACAGCGTTTGGGCTGGCGTGAGATTACTGTGGCTGCAAATGGCGTTCTCATTCAAGGTGATTTCACATCTTTGAGTATTACCAACCGTTTGAGAGATTACCCCACTGAATTACTCAGCAGTCCTCTCGACCAACGTCGGATTTCTTTTAAACTCAATTCGTCTCTGACATTGAGCGAACAAGCGCCTCCAATGTCTGTTAAATCATCCAGCCGTTTAGATAATGCTTTGACAGGAAGAAGCAACGATGTATTTACTAGCCTAATTACCGAGGAAAATCATAGTTTCCTGACTATCCTAATAGCTCTAGCGATCGCCTTTTTATGGGGTGGTTTACACGCCCTCTCCCCTGGTCATGGAAAAACGATAGTCGGTGCTTATTTGGTGGGTTCCCGTAGTAATGCCCAACACGCCCTATTCCTGGGGCTAATTATGACGATTACCCATACTGCTGGCATATTTGCGCTAGGACTGGTCACTCTTGGCACATCCCAGTTTA
The DNA here is from genome assembly GCF_054880495.1 of Nostoc sp. Taxonomy (NCBI): domain Bacteria; kingdom Bacillati; phylum Cyanobacteriota; class Cyanophyceae; order Nostocales; family Nostocaceae; genus Nostoc; species Nostoc sp. Next base: position 29,943 of record NZ_JBTYKD010000368.1, on the reverse strand, counting down.
TCTTGACAGAGCAATTGTACCCTTGGTTAAGCGTACTCTCTGGTGTACTGGTAACTGTAATTGGTCTGAATTTGTTTATCAGTCGATTGCAAGGGACTCAGGTTTCTCATTCACATGACCATGTACATAGTCATCAACACAGCCACGGCTTGCATCATCACCAGACGCTCGATAGCGAAGCGTTAGCGACGTTAGGAGCGTCTGACTCGCTACCGCTTCGCTATCACCATCACCACAACCATGAGCATTCGCATCTACCGCCTCATGGTGATATAAGTTCCATGAAGTGGTCTAGCCTATTAGCTCTGGGAATTTCCGGTGGCTTGTTACCTTGTCCTTCAGCCTTAGTAGTGTTGCTGAGTGCGATCGCAATGGGGCGAGTTGGCTTTGGATTAGCGCTAGTATCTGCCTTTAGCTTAGGTCTAGCAGCAGTACTAACTGGAATTGGCTTAATACTGGTTTATGCCAAAGATCGATTTGAACATTTGTCATTCCAAATACCCAGGATAAAAATGTTACCTGTGGCAAGCGCCTTATGTATCACCATAATTGGCTTAGGCATTACTTCACAGGCTTTACTCGCTCATCCGTGGAACTAAATGAAAGTGTTCAGACAAACATCACTCAGTTTTGTAAAAATAACCTTGAACAACTATATGTCAGAAGCAATTAAAGAATCCATCGTCTCAGAAAACAATCTATCTCATCACTCTACCAAGCTTTCACAAACAGCCAATCTTAAGAGTTTGAGTAAGTGTTCATTTAATTTTTGGCAAGAATCGCTAAGACGTTCAATCCCTATTGCTTCTGCTGCGATGCCTGCTTTGGGCGTAGCCATCGCTCTATCTGTAAGTATTATCCTCCCATCTCAAGCATCCACCATTTCATATTCAGGTAACACAACAAACGCACCAACTTTTAACCGCCCAGAAACGGAAGGCTTTGAAGGTGGTACTAACCCACCCACGTCACTTTCTAGTAATGGTACTGCCGTCCCTTATTACAGTCAGCCTTTCTCTGTTAATACTACAGGCTCATATAATGTTGTAGGTTCTCAAGATTTCCAGGGCATCCAATTCTTGTACCAGAACAGCTTTAACTCAGCTACCCCATTAGTTAATTTACTCAATGGAAATGATCCTTTTCCAGATGAAGGCACATCTGGTTTTAGTGGCTTGAGCTTAACTGCTAATAATCAATACTTTTTAGTTACTACTGGATTTGACAATAGCAATAACAGTTTTGGTACTTTTACCAATACCATCACAGGGCCTGGCAATATTACACTCGGTAGCAGTGCGGTAAATGTCCCAGAACCTTCTTCAATCGCCAGCACAATAGCCTTTGGTATTTTTGGTAGCAGCTTCATACTAAAGCGCAAACTGAGAAAGCTAAAATCTGTCAACTAAGTTCTTAATGAATCACTCTAGATTTATCACTTAACGGGCGATCGCCCGTTAAGGACTTAATATAAACTTCCAAAACTGACAATAGTCAAAGATAGTCACTGGACATTTAATTCATTGCTAATTGTATGTGATAAGTTTGTCAGTCAATGTTATTTTGAGGAAAATATGAAACGATTTGTCTTCATCTCTTTAATAACTGCTTTGTGCATAATAGGCTATTTTGAATTTAGCTTGTCACAGGCTGAAACACTTTTTTGGCTCAATCTAAGTCTGTGATATTATCCCTAATAAAATCATTTCGCACTAAGATTCGTAATTTTAGCTGATTAGCTAATTTCTCTTTGCCATAAAATATCTGCAACTCTCGTCATCCCAGCTTTAAGATGGCGGCGATAGGTACTGAAAGGCAAATCTAGTAACTCAGCTGCTTGTTCTTGGGTGGGGGCAGGATTTAAATAAGTTCGATAAACAGCGCGGTAGAGTTTTTCATCACGCGGTGATGATTGTAAATATTCAACCGCTTGTTTCACCAGATTTTGTAAAGCATTAACGCGTTCGCCTAATGTGTCCAAAGGATTCTCGTCCACACTTGATTTTGTGGCAACTTGTTCCTTAACTAAGCCAGAAAGCATTTCATGGACGCTTCGCGATCGCATTAAGGGATTATTCTGTAATACATCGGGACAACTAAAGTTACGTAACGCATTCTGTACCGCCTCCACAAATTCTGGCTGACTAAGAACTAACAGAGGTTCACCGACTGGAGTATTATCTACAGATTCTCCGGCAGTTGTAACCTCTTTTCGTGCCAAAATTTCCTTCCATGCGGCAGGTGATACAATTCGCCAGTCATGCCCATAAACACCATAGTGTCTTCCCTCAACTGTAAAATCGGTTTCAGAAAGTCGTGTTAAGTCGAAGTAGTTCAACATTGCTGTCCAACTATCTGCTTGGGCACAAGGTAGGAAGGTGTATGCTAACCCCGGTGTTTTCTGAAAATACTGCACAAAATTAATGAAAATTAGACTTTGGGTGGGGGAAACAGCTTGATAGGTGTCCCGCGCCATCCAGAAGCGGAAAATAGTTGCGCCTTCGCTAGGGCGTAATGGTGCATGGGTTTGGAGATATTGCCAAGATGCAAGAGCGCCGGGATCTGCACTCAAGTCTTCAACAGTTGCTGTGTGCAATGCCACCATCATGGCAAATCCCGCAGGTTTAGAGTGCAAGTCACGAAATACTACTACATTCTGCGGTTGGCGGTTCAACCAGCGATCTGCTATTTTTGCTGATTCTTCGCCTTCGTATTCTGCCACCATCCCCAGCAGTGCAGTTTTGTCAGTTTCCCGTAGTGAGTCTGTCAATAAACTACTTTGCTCACCCCAGGTAAAACAGGATCGAATCGCCGAGTTATCCCGATGCAAAAAAATATAATCAAGTAGCACTCGATGCTTTTCTTGCCCTTGGGTTTGTCCTAGTCGTTTAGTATAATATTGACGCGCTCGGTGGTGTAATTCCGTGTAAAATTCCGAATTACGCCAACGCAAGTCAGCAATTAAAACTTCGCGTGCTAAATCGTGGGGAAATAAACCCAATTGCCCTGATTCGATAAACGACAGTCCGCGCAACCACTCAAATAAATCGTGAACATCAAGTATTTCCCCTAAAGAGTGAGCCTCACTAGCTAAAGTATTTTGAGGCACAGCCAATATTTGATTTAGTGCGGCTTCAGTAGTCAGCCGGATCACCGCACAAGCTTCTAAAGCTATACGGTGTTGGGGCGTTGGTACTTCTTTGATGAATCTTGACAACAGTGTTTTAACAACATTGGGAGCAGATTCTGCTTGAAAAGAGATTTCTTTTCCCTGAGCAAATACCTCAGCAACCAAAGATAATGCTAGAGGATGTCCGTGGGTAAAATCTAGAATCGCCTGGTGTTGTGTGGTGGGAATATCTCGTGTGGTGAGATAAGTTTGACTTTCTTCTGGGGTCAGGTTGCGTAGGGGCAACGTGTGCATTAAAGCTTGCCAACCTGGATCGCTACACCAACTAGATGAGGGGGGATTGCGTCCAGCAATCACAATTAAGGTATTAATAGACAAATGGGGTAAGAATCCTTCCCGCAACCATTCATCTAGCTGGGTAATAGCTTCATAAGTATCAATTAAAATTACATTACGTTCTTGTCTTTGGGCTAGCACATGCAAAGGAGAATCTGATTCATTCAATCCCATCAACGAACGCAACGTGCTAACAAAAGATTCGGGCGCAGCTTCTATATTACGTCCTTCTACGTAGATAGTTGATATTTTTGACCGTTCACAAAACCGCAAAAACTGCTGCATGAGGGTTGTCTTGCCCACACCGCCAGCGCCAAAGACGTGCAAAATGTGAAAAGGTAATTCTCTTGATGCGATCGCATCAAGAAATAGCTCCAGTTCCCGCTCACGTCCCACGAATTTGCGATTTCGTTCTGCACTTAGTCGCTGTAATAGAGATGTCATTGGCATCCCTTCCTCAAATTTTACGTAGGATTACTGTTTTAAAGTATGAAGGATGTTTTTGATTTCTAAAATCTACTTTGACAAAATTTATAAATTTTACATCCAAGCTTAAAGGCGCAATACTAGCGAACCAGTACTAAGTTACCTTGTTACCTTGTTAGGTAGCATTGGTTTGACTCCCCAATTGCGACTGGTACAACCGAGTAAAAGTATTGCAAGGTCGCACCTAAAAGAAACGTTTGTGCAACAATACTTTACACTTTGACACTTTAGGCATTTCTTACCTTTTTCTTTCTTCTAGACTAGGCAGAATAAGGTTCGGATCAGCCCACAGACTAAAGAATTCCACAAATTTAGTCAAACGTGTAATCGGCAATTGAAACTGGCTCTACAAGAGCCATGAGGCATTGGCTCTTGTAACAATTTTCTCGTGAACGCAGACACGCATCTATGAACTTGCGCCTGCTTCCGCTACAGCAACCCCTACATCTGGCTTGGACTCCTTCATCTTGGTTGAGTCGATGGGGAGTATTATCTCCCGCACCTCTCAGTTAGATCCGTGCGTACCCGTTTCCGTGTACACGGCTCCCGATGTTCTCAGCTTGCGCTTTTGCTCATGTGTTTGTAATCGTGGCAACTCTCATGAATTGCTTCAAGATTATTTTTCTTCCAGTTGGCGTGATTTCCGTCGATGTGATGCAGGTGAACCCTTTCCTCATCGATAAATTTTAAGCCGCAGGAAGCACATCTATGGTTTTGCTTTTTAAGAGCCTTAGAGGTTTCGCCCTCGTAGAGCTTACTATTACGTTCGCTCCAGTAGGCTATATCTCCGTCGTAAGGTGATTTTGTTCCCTTGACAGAAATGTGTTTATTTTCGGAGTAGGGAACCGTTGGGAATGCTTTCTTTATGAGCTTTTCGCTCGAATGGCGATTCTGTTTTGCTTCCTTGTTAAATACCGTGTAGGCTCTGTGGTGCATGAACCAAAGCGAATGCTTTGAGCCGTTCATCTTACAGAACTTGTGGTAATTTCTCCAGCCTCTTACTATCGGAGCTAATTTCAGTAGACCGAAAAGTTCTGCGATCGCTAAAAAATAGTAGTGTATGATACCATTTTTAGAAGAATGGAAAAAAGCTGCTCCGTAGCGATAAATGATAAGATGGGCTTATTGACTAGCGAGAAGAATCAACCAAAGTCACCCAGATGGTAAACAAATTTCGCAGGCTACCCCATAGTTGCGGTCTACTGTTTGACGTAAAAATTCCAGCATTTGTTTGAGGGTAAATAGATGAGGAAAAACCTGCCGTCTGCTTCTCTTTAAACGGCTAAGATAATGCCATATTAGATAAATCCAAATATTAATAATTAAAAATGATAAAGCTACAAATAGAAGCCGAATGGTAGGATTTTTAATGGTTGTTTTAATCCGGCATTGATTTTTCATACGATAGCTACTTTCAATCCCAAAACGAAGACGGTAGTCATCATGTATTGAATGTAATGACAGATTAACTTTATAAACAGCGTAAATAAAAAATTCCCTTCCATTTTCTCTTCTTTTTCCTTTTTTATATGTACAAACTATCCACACATTAAAAGTGACTGAGCCATACTTATCGCTGTTTAAAGTATAACTAGTCTTGTAACTACGCCGACCTCTAATCAATTGTCTAGTTCCGCCATGTTTGCCTCGAATAATTACTGGCATTTCAAAGGGGATCTCCAAAGCTTGCAACCAACGAATCACAGGCACACAGAAGAACTCTCTATCTAAAAGTAATCGCTCAATTTTTAATGTCAAAGGCTCAATTAGTGCTAAAAGATAAGTAATAATTGCAACTAATGTGTCTTGTTGTTGAACAGCTTTTATGGCTAAAGTGACTCGCTTATTCTTCTTAATTACATAGACAGTAGCGTAGGCATAGAAAGAACAAGTACCACTTTTAGCTTGACTTCGATAAATATATGGTGCTTCTGATGGTGATGGCTCACCATAATAAGGAATCAAGTTAAAATCGATGGCAATTTTTTGTTGACCTTCTCGGATTCCATCTGGTAAGCGGCTTTGAAGTGCTGTATTTAAGTCTGATTCTAGAGATTTTAGGTCTGAATATTTCTCTAAATGGTAACGAATATCGTTGCTTGTCGGAACATTTTTTAAGACTTTGGTTGTGTTTTCAATACTATCTTTCTGAGTTGCTGCTCGAATTAAAATTTCAAAGATATTCTTCTGTTCACACTTACCTTGAGTCTGAATTGGAATATTTTCTGTTAAACAGTTAACTACTTCGTTCAACGTTTTACTATCAGTTAGAACTGGGGTAGTTGTAGTCATAGCCAAACTAAATAATCCTCAATTTTGCTTCTTTACCTCCATACTTTACAAAAATTGCGTAACACAACACCAGAACTATGTTTTGATGGGCACGTTACCCTTAACTTTTGAGGTGATTCATTAGTTTTACTTATTTAGACTCGCTCAAGGGTTTTTCCAGAAAGTGTATCTAAGAATACGGTTTTTTTGGCAATGATCAATACTATAGGTATCTTTCTGTGCGCGATGGCTACGCCCGCCGCAGGCATCGCAAAAGTTTTCGGTCTACTGAAACTGTACCCGTTGTCAAAATTTGAATTTGGAATTGCTGGAACAACTACCCCTTAACTCTACAGCCTCACCCTTTTCGATCTAAAAAAACCCTCGCCACCGTCCAGAAAGACATTTCCCGGATGCCAAACAAATAATTGTGAAATGTGAGCGAAATTTGTGTATTCATTGCGTTTCCTTAAGAGTAACTACTCTCCTTTGCATATCTGTTCACATATGTTTCAAATCTTTCTAAGGCTTCAGGGAAATTTTTTCTTCCAAACCCAATCCGAAATGTATTGCCTTCTATATCAAAAATAGAACCTGGAATAATAAGAACACCTGTGTTATCTAGCAACTCTTGAGCAAATATGTCTATTGGTGTTGCTATATTAAAAGTAACTAATCCTACGCATCCACCAGAAGGACGTACCCAAGAAAAGCGAGTGTAATTGTCACCGAAAAAATTATCGAGAATGGATAGATTATTGTCAATAATTTCACAATTCCTTTTGAGGACTATATCTTTTGCACGAAGTGCGATGAGAGAAACCACTTCTGAAAGCCCACTATTACAAATGCTTGTATAGTGCTTTGTAAACTCAATTGACTTGAGTAGTTCCTTGTTCTGTGTTGCTATCCAGCCTATGCGAAGTCCAGCCATACCAAAGGCTTTACTCATAACACTTAAACTAATTGCTTTTGGATATAAAGAAGCAACAGGAGCATCCCAGGTCAAAGAAGACCTTCCCAACAATCGATATACCTCATCAGAAAAAATGTATATATCATGACTTGATGTAATATCGATCAAATTTTTGACTTCATCTTTATTAAGTAATGCTCCAGTAGGATTGTTTGGAAAGTTGAAAATTATTAGTGTTGTGTTTGGTCTAATTGCATCTTTGACTTTATCAAGGTCGAGCTTCCAGCCTTGAGCTTCGTCAAGTGCAATTGTCGTAACGCTTCCTGCAAATGATAGAGCTAATGTATGGAGGGATTGATAGCAAGGAGTAACAACTATAGCATGGGTTTCTTTATTAAGTACTGACAAAAAGGTACAAAATATCGCTTCTTCTCCACCTGCAAAGCACAATATATTATCTGCCTGTAACCCCGGGTAGAGGTGTGCAATCTCATTTCTTAAAAGAGGACTACCTTGAACTTCAGTATACCCTAATCGCAATGTTTCCCATATACTCCTTGTTTCATCATCAGCCAATGCTAAAATTTCTTGTAAAGAAAAACTTTCAGCATCGCTAGAACCCATAAGATAAGAAGCTTTAAACTCTGAGTGAGAAAAATAGTCTTCAAGTTTAAATGTAGGAAATTTCATAATACTAAACAACGTAATTTTTGATAAATGTGTAGTCAAAGCTTATTCAAAAAACACAATGCAGTGGTGGGGAAACAAACATTTGCTCTGAGTGCAAACTCACTATCAGATAAATACTAGAAATGATTTCCCACCACCACTTAATGTACTTTAACCTTACATTATCAAGACAAGATAGGTATTATCTGTCTTCCAATGCCTTTCCTAATGAACAATGACCTATTATTTTCTTTGTTATTAGCGCTTACTTTTGCTCACACCCTAACAATCCTGACCCAAATTTATAGGCACATTCTTCTAAAGCATTTAACAGATAGCCTCCCTCTTGCACTAAACAAAGTGGCATAGATGCTTGGGCAAGAATTTGACCAATTTCCTCAAAAATAGAAGGTGGCAGATGCCAACCTCCATGAGGATCATTGATAATAATGTCATAGCCAACAGAAACAACCATAGCCACGCAACCAAAATCTAATGACTTTTTAACTAGCCGCTCAACTTCAGTTAAAAATTCTTCTGAACTAGGTGGATGGGAAAAAGAAGTGAAAGTTTGTCGATCGCTAGCAGGTTGAACTTCTTTGTAAGGATAACTAACGATTGTGGAACTGTGAATAGAACCAAACCAAACATCTGGTCGTGATGCTAATAAAGCAGCAGAACCATTGCCAAAATGAAAGTCAATATCGATCAGTCCTACTGGTCTGATCCCAGATTCCAGAAGAGTAACTACAGCAGCAACTGCATTATTCAAAAAACAATATCCTCCTAACCAGGCAGAACCAGCATGGTGTCCGGGAGGTCTGCACAAAGCATAGGACAAGGAAGCGCCATTGACAACTTGCTGTGCTGCTGAAATTGCAGTTCTAGCCCCTTCGCGAGACAAGTCGTAGACTCCCTCAAATAGAGGAGTATCTGGCTGAATTCCCTGGTCAACATAAGGATACTCAAACAGTAGCTGCTCTCCTACTAACGCTCGATTCCAATGAGCTAAAAATGCAAGATAATCCTGATGATGAATTTGTTGGAGAATGCTATCAAGGTAGCGATCGCTAACCTCTGCTGTTGAAAAATGAGATTGAGGAAGTCTCTTTAGACCTTTCATAATACACTGGCTGCGTTCTTCAATTTCTCTGCCAGCTGTATTCCCCTCAGAAGTAACAATGATTGGAGATGCTCCTTGCATTTCTCTTTGCAAGCTCACCTCTAGGGAAAAATGACTCATGCAATCACCTTCTACAGACGTATATTTGTAGTTGTCATGTCGTTCCTTACTACTTTAATTAACCTTCACGGGTTAAATTATCATCACAAATAGCCTATTCCAGCATCTTCCGCATCCGCGGGCCAAAATCATGAAAGTTGCTCTTTTGATAAAAATGGTAAGTGTTAGAAAAGCTAGGGAATTCATGGGTTGGTAAACAAACTTCTATCCGAGAAAGTCCTTGTTGACGACTGTAGGATTCAACAGCTTGAATGAGCTTGTCACCTATATTTTGACTTCGATGGTCTGGATGAACCCATAATTCCTGAATTAGTATATAGGAACTCGCCACATGAATCGTTTCTTGCACACTTAAAGTAATCAAACCGAGAATAGAATGATTGTCCCCTTGTGGATTTGTCACAAAAATAGCACCAGGATATTTTCCTTCAATCAAACGCTGACAAACATCTGCTGCCGCGGCAGGAAGTTGAAATTCTGGAATACCTCTTATTTCTGCTAACAAAGAACTGATGCCTGCAATTATGCCGGGAATGTCAGTTAACTCAGCAGAACGAATCTGGTATGCTTGTCGAGCAACAGGCTTGGGCGTAGATTTTTCTAAAACCGAACCTGTCAGCCAACGAGATGCGATTTCATCTTCTGGGTTGTCAAGCATTTTTTGGAAACGCTCTTGAAGCAGTTGGGTGATAGGCCCCGGAAATTGGCTACTGAGAACCTGTCCACCCACCGCCGCTACAGGACGAATCTGGTGATATGTTCCAGTCACAAATATTTCATCAGCTACCATTAAGTCTCCCAGAGGCAGGGGTACTTCTTTTACAGGGATACTCAACGTATTCGCAAACTCAATCACCAACCGTCTTGTGACTCCATCAATACTCTGAGGAAGAATAGGAGTATACAAAATAGAGTCTTTGACGATAAAAATATTTGCTCCTGTCATCTCGCAGACGGTTCCATCTGGATTTAACATGAGATTACCGTCAAATCCTTGTTGTTTGGCATTGCGATCGGCAGCAGCTTCGACAGCGTAAAAGCCACTAATTTTAGCCCTAGACAGCGTAGAACCGGCTGAGGGACGACGGATATGACTAATCCCTAAAGTCAGTGGTGGTAAAAATCCTGAACTGTCAGAGCGCCAAGCCATAACCAGTGCAGCCGAAGGGAATGGGGAAGGATCTAACGCTAAACAATTTCCGTTTGGATACACTAGCAAACGCACATATCCCTGTTGTAAATTGTTCTGATTTATGGTTTGCCATAACGCTTTGGTAATTTCTTCGGGTTCTCTAGGGGATAGTCCCAAAGATAACATTGACAATCTTAATCGGTTGAGATGTAAATCTAATCCCAATATCTTTGAGCCATTGGAAGTGGAGTAAACTCGAAATGCTTCAAAGGCAGCAGTTCCGAAATTGACAGCATGGTTATCTGCTGGCAAACATGCAAGCTCAGTTGGCACGATACGTCCATTGAGGTAAGTCCAAGAGCAAAATTCTAAAGCCATATAGCAATCCTCAATTAGTTGTGAAAAATTATACTTAACGATCGGCTGGTCTAAATTAACGTAGATACTATACTCATGGGTTTTGCTGAAAAATTAGTGGTGTTGAGGTTGCGCTTCTATAATCTCATCTTCCATACGGCAGGTTTCCTGAATGATGAGGCTGTACACTGCAACCATAAACTCTCCATCTAGGCCATGCTGCATCCCCAGTTCCCGACGACGTTGTTTCACTGCTTCCACTCGATCCGGTTGCATCATGGGAATGCCTTGTTGCTTCTTAAAGTTAGCCACCCGTTTACAAATTTCAAATCGCTTGGCTAATGCCTCAACAATCTGAGAATCCACGGCATCAATTTCTTGTCTAAAACCTTCTAATCCGCTCATGGTTTCCACTACCATTTTCACTAATTACTTGTTACTGATCATCAAATTAAGCGATCGCCTAATTTTTTCCACTTTACATCTCTTTAGAGACAGCCTCTTACCCTCTTCAAGCAACCGAATGGGCATAAGATGGCAGCGAAACTTTAATTAAAGAAATGCTTTGATCTGAAGTGTTATACCCACTATGAGAAACGCCTGCAGGAGCATGATAAATAGTACCATACTCTAGAAGTTTTTCTTCCTCACCTACTTTCATCATTATTTGCTCATTGAGAATAATACCAATTTCCTCTGTGCTACTTGTACATCTGGGCAATTTCTCATTTGGAGGAATTTCCAGAATCACTATCTGAAACCATGAACAAGCACCGAATTTACAAGGAAACCCTGTAGTTTTATCTATCGTCGGCTCTAAGTTGAGGATAGGTTCATCAATATGTTCATTTAATTGAGATTTTATTAGATACTTTATCTCAACTCCTAGAATGGTTTCTTGCGAAAGAATTACAGAACCATGAGGAATATTAGCTGCCGCTACATACACTTGCTGAAATGGCTCTAAAATTGCTTTCTTACCATCGACATTGATTTCCACACAACCATTAAAAATCATACCCATTTGACTTTCAGGATGTTGATGAGGCTCAAAAATTGCTCCTGGCGAGATATTAGCTAATTGAATGACTATTTCTTGACACTGGAAAAGAGTCAATTCTAAGTCTGGGCGAATCTTTATCGTTTGAGGTTCTGGGAAAAATACTGACATTTTTTAATATGATTACCTATGCATGAAAAAGTTCTGATTGGAAAAATTTGGGATTTTTGATCCCAATCACTCCCTGCTGCCTATTTTGCTGGCGGCCATATACAAGCCAAGCCGTTTGGATAGAGCCAATAACTTCATCAACTACTAATACATCAGGATTTTCTTCAGCAAAGCGCAAAGCTGCGATCCCGCTATCATACTTACCCACCAGCAAGTTTTGTCCCACCACGGGCTTTGCTGTCTCATAGGTAAAGGTATCCCAACGTTCTGTATTGACATAAGCCCGCGTAGCAGGCATTAGTCCTAAACTACGAGGATGTTTTACATCACGACGTGTCAGTACTCCCATAGCACGAGTTGGACATAAAAAGCTATCAATCACGAATACTTCTCGAAAGTATTTTTCTGTTAATTCATAAACTTTAGGATGAGCAGAGTTTTGGATGATAAAGTCAACTTTACCATCATGTAGTAGCTCCAGTGCTTGTAAAAGATCGTCAAATAGTTCAACTTTGGCATTAGGCACTTCCTGAAACTCAATGTAAGCTTCAGTTGCAAGCTCATGGCAAGTGCCAGCAGGACCTAATGTTGCGAAAATTAGTTGGTTATTCATGACGGCAATCTGTGAATGTGAATCGGATTATCTAACTGATTAAAAAGTGTTGGCAACTGTTCGCAAATTAAAGTAATTTTAGACTTTTTGGAATTAGATTTCAACAATTTATACACCTATGCCCGCACTTTTTTAGAGCTATCAAAAGTCTCTGTCTCTATTCCCTGGATGTAATATTGGTCAGGATCAAGGGTTCCATGCGTTGTGAGCATCATGGCATGAATCAATGCCTTTGCTTTCAACATTGTTTCTTGAAACTCCATCTCAGGATCAGAAAGCGCTACAATGCCGCCGCCAACGCCAATCGAGGTTTGCTCTGGAGTCAACACAGCAGTGCGAATGACAATATTCAAGTCAGCTGAACCATTCAATCCCAAAAAGCCGATCGCTCCTGAATAAACTTCCCGTGCTGACTGCTCTAATCGATCAATAATCTCAAGGGTTCTGAGCTTGGGAGCGCCTGTCATAGAACCGCCGGGAAAGGCATTACGAATGCAGTCTGTGGCGCTCATATCGGCGCGTAAATGACCGCGAATGGTCGTTACCAGTTGATGTACTGTGGCATAGGTTTCTACATCCATCAATTTGGGAACATGAACAGTACCGACTGCACAAACCCGTCCTAGATCGTTGCGAAGCAAATCTACAATCATCAAATTTTCCGCCCGATCTTTTTCGCTGTTCCGCAATCTTTCACGCAGGATAAAATCTTCTTTGGGTGTTTTTCCTCGTGGTAGTGTTCCCTTAATGGGCTTTGTTTCTACCCAACCTTGGTGATCAATGTGCAGAAATCGCTCTGGAGATGAGCAGGCGATCGCTACATCGCCAAAACGCAAAAATGCAGAGTAAGGAGCAGGATTGATGCGGCGTAATGAACGATAGAACGCCAGTGGATCGGGTGTCGTGTCTGTGTGAATCTTATTTGTTAAACAAACTTGATAAGTTTCTCCTTCGTGAATTTCCTGCAAACATGTCTCAATATCATCAAGATAAGTCTTTTTAGACCGGTTTAATCGGAAGATAACAGGTGTCTCTTTCTTCTCAGGAACAACAGGTGACAGGGGAGGAAGGTTCTCAATCTGGTGTCTGATCCATTCAAACCAGGCTTCAGAGGCGGCTGTTTGTCCCTGCTGAATTAGGCAGAGTAGATAGAGGGTTTGCTCTTGGTGATCGATTACAATCATGCGATCGGCCAACAGAAACATGGCATCGGGTAAGGTAGAGGGGTAGTTTAATTTAGCTCCGCACTCTGCCTTTAGTTCATATCCAAAGTAACCCACAAACCCGCAGTTGAAATCGAAGGGTAAATCATCAGATGAGCAATGTCGCCGTTCAATTTCATGCTGGAGATACTCAAAAATCCCCTCTGTTCTAAGGCTGATGATATCGGACTTGGTAACGGTGAGTTCTTGTGATCGCGCTTGATAATGAATCAGGAGACTGTTTTCGCCACTGTTATCTCCCATGAAGGAAAAGCGGGAAAGATCGGCTTCAACACGACTGCTGTCTAACCAGAATGCATTTGGTGAGTTGCCAAACAAATGCACAAACATCTGCTCAGTATCAGGATACAGATTCGGCTTGCGCGTACAAAGTTCAAATTCCTGTTGCTGTTTTTGGCAAGAAGAACTTGAAGGTATTGGAGCAGTCCCGCTATTTCCTATCCAATACTGTTTTTTCTGACTATTGCCGCGCTCTTGGGCAAATTTTAAGGTAATCTGTCTAAAATTCTCGAACAGGGTTTGTCCATACTCAGTACAGATTGACTCTGGATGAAACTGCACACCCCATAGCGGCAAAGAGCGATGGCGCATTCCCATCACCAGGTTGTCCTCTGTCCACGCTACTTTTTCTAAACAGTCCGGTAGATCATTTGAAACCAGCAAGGAATGGTAGCGCACAACAGAGAAAGGAGAAGGAATTCCTGCAAACAAATCAGTACTAGTGTGATAAACATCACTAAGCCGGCCATGCCGAACTTCCGGCGCATGAATAACTTTTCCTCCATACCCATTACCAAGTCCTTGATGTCCAAGGCAAACCCCTAGAAGCGGCACTTGGGTATTTTGAATAGCTTGACGACAGATTCCAAAATCTTTGAGATTCTCAGGACGACCCGGCCCTGGTGAAATCACAATGTTGTCAAATTCCCACTGTTGCAGTTCATCCCATGCAAATTGATCGTTGTAAATTACAGTAGGATACTCTCCATTGACTGCTGCAATTAATTGGTAAAGATTAAAGGTATAAGAATCATAATTGTCAATAAGTAGGGTTTTCATCTTGTGAGTCTCTGTGTTGTAAATCTTGGGAAAGAATAAGGAATAGAATTTTAGATTTTGAATCTCAGAGGATATTTGTCAAGTATTCAGTTATAAATAGAGCTTCTGTCACCCACTATTTATTGTATTTTTTAATATTTCAAGATAATTCTGAAGCATTGAGCGAATATCTTGACTACTAAAATACATCTGATCGTATTCCACATATATGCTTGCATTTCCTGAAACTGATTCCATTGACACAGCATAATTTAAAGGAAAGTTGAACTTGTCATGTAACCTTCTCCGGTATATTTTTAAGCCAAGATGTTCAGAATTATTTTTATCATTATGGAAATTCACGAAATTAAACGTAGCGACAAACAACTCTATTTCTTGTTGGTCTGACAAAATTTGTAGAAGTGGATATCTAACATAAGGTTCGATATCAATTAGGGATTCCTGCACATTTTTAATTTGGACATTTTTATCTCCTATAATTGCTTGACACAAGGGAACAATATTCCAGAACAAACCCAAAGCTCCAAATGGATCAGATAATCTTTCTGTCCTACCATTAGAAATAACTCCTACAGAAACTGTATTTTCTTTCATTACAGTAGCAATTAGGTCAACGTAGGTACTCAAGAAAATTGCTTTTGGTGAAACTTTTAATTTTCGACAGAAGTCACGTAAGCCAGCAATTATTTCTGAGTCAAAATGGTATTCTTCGGCAACAGTTTCTACTTGATTTACTGAAGCGATTAAAGGCTTCAATGGTTTATACGTATAGTTTCTTAAGTGAAGCTTCCAGAAATTTGATGCGTCTGGTAAGCTAATTATCTCTTTCTCCAAAGCGACAAATTCTTTGTACACATTGGCGGCAGGTAATACTGTTATTTCTTCTCCTTTCTTGAGAGCAGAATATAAGTCGTAAAGTTGGTTAAGGAATTCAATACTACTCCAGCCATCTGTAATTGCATGATGTATTGACATTAAGAATTCAAATCTATTCTTGGCTTTCCGAAAAAGCCATACTCGAAAAAGTGGCTCCTGGGGATTTTCAACGTTGAACAAGTTTTGCCTGTCTTGCTTTACAACCTCATCAATGTAATTTTCCTGTTCATCCGATTTGATGTTGCTAATGTCTTGCTCATGGATGGAAAATTTCAAATTCTTTTTAACCACCTGACATACTGGTTTTCCGTTAGAAGTGATAAATACGGTTCTCAAAGTCGGATGTTTTTGCACTAGCATTTCTAATGCTTTTTTAAAGGCATTTAACGAAAGATTGTCATCATATATATCAAATGATTCCTGTCCATGATAAACCCCTATTTTCTGATGATCATTTGAGTAATAATTCAACATAAACTCTTGCATTCTGGCAAGAGGATATGCCAATTCTGTATCATCAGGTAATAAATCAGAGATATCCTGTGGAAGTTCTAATAAATGTAGGGGAACTAAAACTTTATTTTCCTGAAGCTGGAAGTTATTTACTGGTTTTTCAGATTCATCAGTATCAACAGATAAACAATGAGCAATTAGCGATCGCAAGCTTGCTGCAAAATCTTGGGCAAGATTTTCAATTGTGGCAGAGGAGTGAAAATTTTCGCTGTATGTCCAATCCAGTTTGAACTGACTCTCTACTACGAGTCCGTTAATATCTAGTAGATGATTACAAGTTTCTTGCTGGCTATGTTCTGCTCCCATTGATTCCGGGGCTAGTTTTAAGAAAGAATCTTCTTGCATTCCCCAATCGAATTGCCCCAAGTAGTTGAAACTTACTTCAGGCTGTGGCATTGCAGAGAGTTGAGAGGTGATCTCTGCATCCCCACTCAAATAGCGCAGCACACCATAGCCAATGCCTCGATTAGGTACGGCACGGAGTTGTTTTTTGATAGACTTAATTGCATCCCCTAGATTATTTGTTGCTTTTAACTCTAAAAGTACGGGGAAAATTGTCGTAAACCAACCGACTGTCCGGGATAAGTCTACATCTTCAAAAAGATCCTCCCGTCCATGACCTTCAAGGTCAAGCAACACAGAGCTACTGCCAGTCCATTTACTTAAAGTCTGCACCAGAGCAGTCAGCAGGATATCATTAATCTGAGTTTTATAAACTTTGGGAACTTCCTGCAACAGAGTGCGAGTTTCTTCTGCTGAGAGTGACATTGATACTATGCGGGCAGATGCTAAAGTGTTCGCACCTAATGCATAATCCACTGGTAGATGGGTTATCTCTGCACGTGAAATGCCTTGCCAATAAGTCAGTTCTTTCTTTGCAATATCTGAGCTTGCATAAGAATTCAGTTTCTCAGCCCAGTGTTTAAAAGATGTTGTCTTGGGGCGAAGCTGAATCTTTTCACCGCGACTGATTTGCTGGTAAGCTGTTTCCAAATCCTCTAACAAAATCCGCCAAGAAACGCCATCTACTGCTAGGTGGTGGATGACTATTAGTAATCGGCTGGCTTTTTTAGTACCAAGACTAAAAAACGCTACTAGCATTATTGGGCCAAAAGAAAGGTTTAAACTGGTTTGTAGGGAATCAGCAGTAGATGCGATCGCAGCCTTTTGCTCTGCCTCTGATATTGCAGATATATCTACATGAGAAAAAGGAATAGTATCATCAGGGCTAGTGTTAATCTGTTGCCAATCTGAGTCAGACTGCACAAAACGTAAGCGCAGTGCATCATGATGTAACAATAATTGTTGCACTACCTGCGACAAAAGATTGGGGTCAAGTGTTTGCGGTACTTTCAGCAGCAATGACTGGTTGAAGTGGTGAGGTTCTGGGAAATTTTGTGCAGAAAACCATTGCTGAATGGGCGTTAGAGGTAATGTTCCAGTTACTAGCCCTTGTTCTGCCCTCACCGTTTGAGTGACTAACGTCACTTCTGCCAATTCAGCGATCGTCTGATGTTGAAATATCTGCTTGGCACTCAGTTGCAGTCCAGCAAGTTTTGCTTTAAAAATAATCTGAATACTGAGAATGGAATCTCCGCCTAGTTCAAAGAAGTTGTCATGGATGCCAATTTGTTCTAGGTGCAGAACCTCACACCAGATTTTGGCTAGTATTTCTTCAGACTCTGTGCGCGGTGCAACTATATCTTTTTCTAGTTCATAACGTGCTGTATCAGGCTTAGGAAGTCCACGACGATCAATCTTGCCATTAGGGGTAAGGGGCAGAGCATCCAAAATCACAAACGCAGATGGTACCATGTAGTCTGGCAACTTCTGTTTGAGGAAGGAGCGCAATTGATTTTTGATTTCGGATTTCGCACGAGTCACTACATAAGCAACTAAGCGTTTAGACCCTGGAATATCATCAGAGTCGATCACTACTGCTTCTGATACTTGCGGGTGGGTGATAAGTACAGTTTCGATTTCCCCTAGTTCGATCCGAAAACCCCGCACCTTCACTTGATTGTCAATTCGACCCAAAAACTCGATATTCCCGTCAGGTAAATAACGAGCCAAGTCTCCTGTTTTATAGAGACGTTCTAATTTGTTAAAGGGGTGAGTAATAAATTTTGCGGCTGTTAAATCGGAGCGGTTGAGATAACCTCTGGCTAAACCGACACCTCCGATGTGCAATTCGCCTGGGACACCAATGGGAACGAGTTGCAGTTCCTCATTGAGGATATAGGTTTGTGTATTACCAATAGCTCTGCCAATCAGTTGCTGTGGTCGTGTATCTTCTATTACTAGCTGCGATAAGTTATACAATGTTGTGAATATCGTTGCTTCTGTAGCACCGTATCCATTTATCAACAGTGGCGGTTCTTTTAAATTATGGAGACGCGATCGCTCCTCCATACACGAGTGCCACAGCTTCAATTTTTCTGGCAGCAAATTTTCTCCTCCGGTAGCAAACAGTCGTACTGAGGTCGGTAGGGTCTGATTTGTTGTGGCCAATTCCGACGTTAACTGATGCCAGTACGCTGTTACCAATATCAATACCGTCAGATTCCATTCCCGGCATTTCTGCAAAAATGTGGAGACAGAACTCAACATTTCGGCAGTACGCAGCACTAGCGTTGCACCACTGATCAGACAGGGATAGATTTCTTCGCCTGCCGAGTCAAAGCTGATAGATGCAGCTTGCAGGACGCGATCGCGATCGTTTATCCCATACTCATCTCTTGCCGATTGGGTGAAATTTACTAAAGACCGATGTTCAATCATTACTCCTTTCGGTTTTCCCGTAGACCCAGAGGTATAAATCACATAAGCCAAATTATTGGTTTTTACCTCAGTTTGTAGGTTTTTCTCGCTGTGAGTGCCGATCAACTCCCAATCGGTATCTAAATAGATTACCTGTAAACCAGTATTTGGTAATGAGTCCACTAATTGCTTTTGAGTTAGCAATACCTGCGCTTGAGAATCATTCAACATATAAGCCAAGCGATCGCTTGGGTAGGCTGGATCTAAAGGCATATAAGCACCACCTGCTTTGAGAATTCCCCACAATGCGATTAGCATTAATGGTGATCGCTCTACACAAATCCCCACTAAAACTTCTGGTACTACACCTAGTTTTTGCAAGTAGTGTGCCAGTTGGTTTGCCCTGGTGTTTAATTCTCCGTAGGTCAGATGTTCCCCTTCATACAGCACAGCTAAAGCATCAGGGTTACGCTCCACTTGCTTCTCAAACAACTGATGGATACATTTATCTAATGGATAATCTACCTGTGTATTATTCCACTCAACTAACAATTGATGTTGCTCAATTTCTGTTAGCAGTGGTAATTGGGAAATGGGCTGCTGGGGATTTGCGACAATTCCTGTCACCAACGTTTGGAAATTTCCTGCCATACGAGCGATCGTTGAATCATCAAACAGGTCGCTATTGTATTCCCATTCGGTTATCAATTCAGAAGCAGTATTCTCAATTGATAGAGCCAAATCGAACTTAGCTGTTCCCGTTTCTATAGGAAATGAACTTACAGTTATCTCAGGCAAATCCAAAGATGGTATAGGAACATTCTGGAGATCGAACATCACCTGAAACAGAGGTAAGTGACTTAAAGAACGTGCAGGTTGCAAAGCATCTACCAATTTCTCAAAGGGCAGGTCTTGATGAGCATAAGCTTCGAGTGCTACTTCCCGCACCATAATCAGCAACTGTTCAAAACTGGGGTTGCCTGACAAATCAGTACGCAGCACTAAAGTATTGACAAAAAGACCAATTATCCCTTCTATTTCCGGTTGATTGCGACCAGCAACGGGCGTACCCACTACGATGTCCTTTTCCCCTGTATAGCGATAAAGTAAGGTAACAAATGCCGCAAAAAACGTCATAAACGGGGTCGCTCCTACACGTTTGCCAAGATTGGCGATCGCCTCACCTAACGACCGAGGAAGTATAAATTGTTGATGACCTCCCCGGTTTGTTTGTACGGCAGGTCTTGGTCTGTCAGTGGGAAGTTCTAGTAAGGTGGGAGCGCCTTCAAGTTGTTGCTTCCAATAAGATAACTGTGCAAACGCCTCTTGTTCCAACCACTGTCGCTGCCAAACAGCAAAGTCGGCATACTGTACGGGTAATTCAGGTAGTTCCAAAACTTTTTGGAGGGGTTTGTCAGTACAGAATGCAGTGTAGAGTGTTGTTAACTCTTGGACGAATACACCCGTTGACCAACCATCAAAAATAATGTGGTGTGCTGTTAGCAGAAACACATATTCTGTTGAGCTAACCTGAAAGAGAGTAGCACGTATTAAAGGTTCTCGCTCTAGATCAAATGGTCGCACTGCTTCAGCTGTAACCAATCGTTGCATGTCGTCTTCTCGCTCCCCTTGAGGCAGATGAAGCAAGTCCACGATTTCTAGTTGCAAAGAAAGAGTTGCAGCAATAACCTGAATGGGTTGATCCTCTTGTGTTACAAAGTTTGTACGTAACGCTTCATGACGACAAATAATTTCGTTCAGGCTTGACTGTAGTGCAGCTACGTTGAGTTGACCGTTAAAACGCCAGACGATTGGGATGTTGTAGAATGCACTATTGGGCTGTAAGTTGTCAAGGAACCACAATCTCGCTTGTGCAAAGGAGAGCGGGAGGTTTCCTGTCCTGCTAACTGGCTCAATTGCAGAAAGACTATTTTGGTGTAGAAATGCCAGTATCTCTGCTTTGCGTTCAGCTATTTGAGCCTGGAGTTGTGGTGTCAAGATTCCTTTAGGAGCTTTGCATCGTAGCCGCTCTCCATCAAGAAAGAGTTTCACATCTAAACTACGCAGATAAGACAGGAAGTTATATATATTCATATCTCAACCTCCTCGTACTCATCATCAGAAATATTAGAAGAACCTTCGAGTCCTGGTAATGTCTCATGAATCATCTGAAAATACTCAGCAAGACTAGCTATAGTTGGTGCTTCAAATAAGGTGCGTAAGGATAGATCCATCTGGAAGACTTTACGCAGCCGAGATATAACTTGGGTGGCAAGCAAGGAATGACCACCAATTTCAAAAAAGTTGTCGTAGATACATATACTCTCTAAGTGAAGTACCTCTTGCCAAACAGCAGCAATGCTTCGCTCTGCATCACTTTGGGGTGCGACGTAATTTGCTTCTATGTCAGGTCTAGTTTGGTCAGGCTTAGGAAGTCCACGGCGATTGACCTTGCCATTGGGAGTGAGGGGCAGAGCATCCAAAACCACAAAAGCAGATGGTACCATGTAGTCTGGCAACTTCTGTTTGAGGAAAGAACGCAATTGATTTTTAATTTCCGGCTGTGAGCGAGTCACTACATAAGCAACTAGGCGTTTAGACCCCGGAATATCATCAGAGTCGATCACTACTGCTTCTGATACTTGTGGGTGGGTGATAAGTACAGTTTCGATTTCCCCTAGTTCGATCCGAAAACCCCGCACCTTCACTTGATTGTCAATTCGACCCAAAAACTCGATATTCCCGTCAGGTAAATAACGAGCCAAGTCTCCTGTTTTATAGAGACGTTCTAATTTGTTGAAGGGGTGAGTAATAAATTTCGCGGCTGTTAAATCTGGACGGTTCAGATAACCTCTGGCTAAACCCACACCCCCAATATGCAATTCACCTGCTACACCAATCGGGACGGGTTGCAGATAGCGATCGAGGATGTAGATTTGCACATTACCAAGAACTTTGCCAATCAGTTGCTGCGGTCGTGTATCGTCTATTACAAGCTTCGATAAGTTATAAATCGTTGCCAATCCCGTTGCTTCCGTAGGTCCGTATCCATTCATTAACAGCGGCAGTTCTTTTAAATTATGGACACGCGATCGCTCGTCCATACATTTTTGCCACAGCTTCAATTTTTCTGGCAGCCATGTTTCTCCCCCAATACACAACAGTCGGACTGAGGTCGGTAGAGTCTGATTTGTTGTTGCTAATTCCGACGTTAACTGGTTCCAGTACGCTGTTACCAAGGGCAATACTGTTAGCTTCCATTCCCAGCATTTCTGCAAAAATGTGGAGACAGAACTCAACATCTCGGCAGTACGCAACACTAGCGTTGCACCACAGATCAGACAGGGATAGATTTCTTCGGCTGCGCCATCAAAACTGATAGATACAAATTGGAGGACGCGATCGCTTTCCCTTATCCCATACTCATCTTTTAGCGATTGAATGAAATTTACCAAAGATCGATGTTCAATCATCACCCCTTTCGGCTTTCCCGTAGATCCAGAGGTATAAATCACATAAGCCAAATTATTGGTTTTTACCTCAGTTTGTGGGTTTTTCTCGCTGTGAGTGTCGATCAACTCCCAATCGGTATCTAAATAGATTACCTGTAAACCAGTATTTGGTAATGAGTCCACTAATTGCTTTTGAGTTAGCAATACCTGCGCTTGAGAATCATTCAACATATAAGCCAAGCGATCGCTTGGGTAGGCTGGATCTAAAGGCACATAAGCACCACCCGCTTTGAGAATTCCCCACAATGCGATTAGCATTAATGGCGATCGCTCTACACAAATCCCCACTAAAACTTCTGGTACTAGACCTAGTTTTTGCAAGTAGTGTGCTAGTTGATTCGCCCTAACGTTTAATTCTCGGTAGGTCAGTTGTTCATCTTCATACACCACTGCTACAGCATCGGGCGTTTTTTCTACCTGCTCTTCAAACAACTGATGGATGCACTTATCGAGTGAATATTCTTTTGTAGTATTGTTCCACTCCACCAACAACTGGTATCGTTCTGCTTCGGTCAACAATGCTAAGGATGAGATACTTTGTTCTGGATTGATTAAGATGCTTAAGAGCAAAGTTTGATAATTTCCTGCTATTCGTTCTACAGTGGCAGCATCAAACAAATCAGTGTTGTATTGCCAGCAAAGATGAAACTCACTACCAGCTTCAATAATCGCCAAATCTATGTCAAATGCTGCGCCTCGTTGATGTCCTTCTATTAGGTATGGCGACATCACTAGAGATGATTTTTGAGCATTATCGTACCAGCCATGCTTTTGCCAAGTTAAGGAAACTTGAAACACAGGGGAACGGCTAGGATCTTGGTCAAGCGCAAGCTGTTTTACTAATAGGGGAAAAGGATAATCTTGATGCTCCTTAGCTTCGGAAACTGTGCCACGTACTTGAGCAAGAAATTCTTTGAAGGTGGGATTTCCCGCCAGATTTGCCCGCAAAACAACAGGGTCTGTGAAGTAGCCGACAATTCCTTCAAACTCCTCTCGACCAGACCGACCCGCCACCGGACAGCCCACTAAGATGTCTTCTTGACCCGATAAGCGGTAAAACAGTACGAAAAAGGCCGCGAGGAAAATTCTATAAAGGCTGGTTTTTTCAGATTTCGACAACTTCCTCAGCCTTTGGAGCAATTCTTCATCTAATTTGATGATCTGTGTTGCCCCGCAATAGGTCTGCACACTTGGCCGCAGTTTATCCACAGGTAAATCTAAAATCGGCAACTCACCGACTAATTGTTGCTGCCAATATGCCGAGAGATGCTCACCTTGAGAACTTGCCAACATCTCGGTCTGCCAACGCACATAATTTGTGTATGATTGCCTGGGAAGAGGGAGGATATTATCTGTTTTAAAATTTGAAATATCTGAATTTTCAATAATATGTAAGGAAGCTTTAGACAATGTTTTTGCTTCAGTGGTATAGAGGATTCGGAATTCGTTTAATAATATGTCAAAAGACCAAATATCCCCAGCAATGTGGTGCAGAGCGAGTACTTGGATATGTTCGGTAGCTGACCGTGTAAACAGATGTACCCGCAGTATTGAATCTGTTTCCAAATTGTAAGGACGTTCAGCTTCTACCAGAATTTGCTTCTTTAAATAGTCTAAATCCCAAAAAGAAGCATCTGTCACCTTAATATCTACTTCTTGATATGGATGAACTACTTGAACAGGTTGATCTTCATGCTGTTTATAGGTAGTTCGCAGAATAGGATGACGTTCTATAATATGTTGCCACGCTCGATGCCATGCCCCCAAGTCTAACTCTGAGCTTATCTGCACTGTCGTATATATATTATAAGCAATGCTCTGGGGTGCTATCTGGTAAAGAAACCACATTGCTTGTTGACCATAAGAGAGGGGAAATGATCTTGCGTACTCTGTAAGTTGTGGCTTCTTTTCCAAAGAAGAATTGCTGTGCATTGCTAATTTATCATCCAAACTTGGTTATCTGTGAATTTAAGCGTGGGCGCTGATTTTTGCTTATGCTATCTCTCAAAAGCCTTATTTAAATTACTAAGTCAATACTCTACAAAAGTGATTCAATATTCACTTTACTAGCCGCTCCAGAACTTCCAAATAAAACTTAGGTACAGACAGTTATTATTAATTGTTTTGCAGGTATTTTTTTTATTTATAATATTGAAATTCATCATATACCAAATACGCATTTGCAAAAAATATTTTTTATTAATAAAGTTTAATATTTTGTTACCTGTATAAGCAATTTTAAAAATATGCGAGGTACAAGCTTGTATAACCGTTGTAATTTTATAGACAAAAGATTAATTGGTAAATCACTGCTCAATCTTGACCTACCTGCAAATTTTCAATCGTTATCTGTTCACGGGTTTCTTCAAAAGCCAGAGGCAAGGAGGAATCTGCTCCTAAAGCCGGGAGAGAGACACCACCATCCTCAACATCACCCCTAAACGTACCAGGTAATTTTATGCTAAACATCATCATTCTGATTGCATAAAACAAACATAGACTTAACCACAAGATATGATTACTCGAAAACTTAATGGCAGCAAAATACATAGGTGCAAACCCCAATGCAACAGCAACTAAGCTAACATTGCGGAGGATATGTCCTTGTGCCAAACCCAAGAAATATCCTTCGAGCGTGAAATCTATTGAACTAAGTACCAGGACGAGTAGCAACCAGGGAACAAAAGTATCTATGTTAGAGGTGACTTCGGTGTGGTTAGTTAACAAGCTAAAAACAGTATCGGGAAATAGCACACACACACCGCCGAAAAATATTCCTACCATCAGAGCAGTTAAAACAGAAACACCAGCCAGGGGTGCTAATTGTTGTGAAGCTCCTTTTCCTTTAAAGTTTCCGACCAAAGTTTCTGTACCCAATCCCAATCCATCTACAAAATATGTATTCAAAGTGTTTATTTGCGCCAGCAAGGCATTTTGAGCATAAATCATCGTCCCCATCTGTACTCCTTGATAGTTAAATGTTAAGGAGATAAACATAAGAACTAAATTGCTGATAAAAATGTTTCCATTGAGGGTCAAGTTAGATTTTATAGCTGAGATTTCCCATATTTTTCCAGCAACGGCTCGTACCTCAATCCACTGGATTTCTGTGTAAAAAAAGATCAATCCCACCAACAACGATAAATATTGGCTTGTTGCAGAAGAAATTCCTGCCCCTGTGCTTTCCCATCCAAAGTGGATAATAAACAAGTAGTCAAGTGCGATTTTGACACCATTGCCAACGACTGACAACAGCACAACTAAGCCATTTTTTTCCCGCCCTAGTAACCAACCTATCATGACAAAATTGAGCAAAACCGCAGGTGCTGCCCAAATTTGGGTGTTGAAATAGGCAAGACCTGAAGATTTGATCTCTGGGGTAACATTTAGTAGGGCAAACCCAAGCTCTCCCAAAGGGTACTGCAAGAGTATGAGCGCAATCCCCAGCACCAGAGCAATTAAACCATTACGCAGTCCCACCAACAATACACCTTCTCGGTCATCTCGCCCCACTGCTTGCGCTGTTACTCCAGTCGTTCCCATTCGTAAAAAGAGTAAAACAAAGTAGAGAAAGTTAAGCAAGTTGCCAGCGAGGGTGACTCCAGCAAAGTGGTGAATTTCTTCAAGATGACCTAAGAATATGACACTGACCAAATTAGCCAGTGGTACCATAATATTCGATAGGACGTTGGCAAGAGCTAGGCGAAAGTAGCGCGGTATAAATTCATATTGGTTTGCAAATCTTATGTTCATTGTTTTTGCACCCTGTAACCTAAGTTAAGCTAAAATTACCGCCAAATGTTATTAACTTTGCTCTTGCTTTAACTCATTAGGTGGAGATGATTCTGCCTTCTCGGACTGTTGTTCAGGAGCTTGTTGTAGTTGGTTGAGATGAATATTATTCACTTGCACAATAAAATATTCTAATGCTTGGCTAGCCCTTTGCTGCTGTTGAGTTTCATCGGATACATCATAACAACGGTAAGAAGGAGTCACGCCCAATATAAACTTCTCTTGTTCTGCTTCCAATAACTCAACTGCTGTATTAGCAGCAATAGAATTCTTCTGAAAAGGAAAAGAGGTAACTATACTAGCGACTATAGAGGCAATAGCTGGGCAGAGAACAGGTAGCCACTTGAGCCAAGCTTGTCCTGCTTCTAATTTGTCTACCAAAACTAAAATTGGTGTGACTCCTGATAAAATAACTGTTGCTATTTGCAGCCCATAATAAAGGTTCCTGGCTGAACTCCGAACTTTTTTATAATCATCAATTAAATCTTGACAGTACTGTAAAGCTTTTCCTCTTGTCAAAGCGGCTGTATCTTTATTCCAAGAATTATTATTTAATAGATAAGTATACAGTTGAGCTTTTCTAGTAATCTCAAACTGATTAATAGATTTCTTAGCATCCTGAATTAATTGTCTGTTAACAAGTAGCAAAAAAAACGAAAAACTTAAGGATATTGCTCCAGATGTTACAAGTGTTTTATCTGATGGATAAAAAATCACAACAATCACAGCAGAAAAAAAGGCTGCGAGCAATAAATATTCAATTACTTTAAAAGTAAACAGTTTTTTTTGGACTGATTCAACTGATAAATTTTCACCAATAACTAAAGTTTGTTTTTTCTCTTGCTGTTCCAAATTAGCTATTTCTGAAGTAGTCATGTTATTTTCCTAATATAAATTAAATTTACTAAGCTAATGTACTTTTAATTTGCATAACCAGGGCGGGCAAGATGCCCACCCCACAAGACTTTTACTTCCAGGTAATATGCAAGTTAAATGTCCAACAGCTTAATTCTGCTGGATACATTTGTTTCTATTTTCTAAGCGAGTAAAAGAGTTACTTCTACTCGCCTTAACTGTGAGATAAATTCAGAAGAATTTGTATAAAGCTATACAAGTTTTACTTGATAGCTTCTTCAATATTAGCTCCTTTGAGTTTAGCTCCCTCTAAATTAGAACCCTTGAGCTTAGCGCCTTTAAGATTAGCTCCATATAAAGTAGCATACAGTTAAGCAAATATTTAAATAAACTTTCAGTAGATCGAAAAGTTTTCCAGAACCCTTACCAGGCGTTCATTTGAGTTTAGGAACATAATTTGCCGCAAGGGGTGTTAGAGTCTGCTTTTCAAGGAACGGGCGTTGTTGCTGGGTTAAAAGTGCAGTGCAAGCGATCACAATCATCAGCCCAAAAACGTCGCCTGAAACCCTGATTATTTCGTCAACTTACAAAAGTTTTCGATCTACTGAATTTGCGCGTATCCCGGCTGAACCCCTTCAACTGCTCAATATGACCTATATAGAGAGATTTTTATACTAAGTAAGGCATTATGAGTTTTACGTAAAGCCATATAAGTAGGTAGGCGCTAAAAAACACAACTAGATTAAGAAATGTAAATCGCTTAAAAGCTTGTATTCAAAGCGTTTCTGGTGCTTTACATAAGTTTACATAGTTCGCTTTAATTGTTCCTACCTACTTAGCTGTTATATAAAGTCAGTAAATCGCAAAGTTTTTTCAAAGGCGATCGCTAGCCTCAAACTAAGTACACTTAATATCAATTATTCCTATAATTGCATCATTTTCATCAACGATCACCGACCAGGCGTAGACTAATCCTACAGATTGGTCTGCTTCTAACATTGATTGCACTTGGTTTTCTAATTTTTGGGGATACCAAATATTGTCACTTCGCTTTTGACTTCCATCGCTTACCCCTGGCTCATCATCAATTTCATTTTTTCGTTCCTGATTTTATCTTGGATTAGGTTGACCACAAGATGCGCGATCGCTTGGCTATCGTAGTTGTTCACAAGAAAAGTGAACGTTGAGCATTCGGCTTGAAAGAGAACCAAGACTCAACATTAAATCTACAAAATCCACAAAAAAAATTTACCCCTGTTTTTGACCCTTTTTTTGCATACACAACTAACAATTACTCTCAATATAAACCGCTCAAACCGTGATTATTGACACATTTATCAATAAATATTACAGTTTTGGCACTAGTTTATTGATTTGAGTAAATTCGTGCATCTGAGATAAAACCTCGACAAAACATCCATTTTCCCAATTCTCACCAACTACATTCAACATCTCCCAATATCTCGACAATATCTATCCAATATCTCCCAATTCTCCAATTTGTTTCCTACCTTTTTACACCTTTTACATCATCCAGTAACAAAATTCTCATTAGCTCAAAAATTCCCAATAAAGAAGAACAGTTCCCAATACTTATAAGAAGTCTCCCATTTGCTCCCAATAATTGGTAAATTACCCTGAAATTCGCTTAAAAGCTTTTAAGCTCTGTAATCCATCTTTTTTTGACGCACAGTACGCCATATTTGGCGGAAAGTTTGTTGAGAGTCAAAATTGAAAAGCAGAAGCATAAGCAACACCCATCAAAAAATACTACTGAAGAACTACACAATCACGACAAAAGCGACTGTACAGTTCACTCTCTTCAACCCGTCAGCTTGATTTTTGTAGTCTAATGAGTGACAAAAAGTGACAAAGCTCAGTTGTCACACTATGTCCATAGTGTACTTTGATACAAGAACTCCCATGTGGCAAAACACCCCCATTTCTCCCCAAAATTACCCCAATTACCCCCAAAGGATACACAATTGACAGTGAAAGGATAGTCAAATGACAGTCGTTTTCGGGTTGAGAGGAAAAAACCAACGACAGTCAAAGGACAGCCAATTGGGTCTAATTGGGGTAATTTGAGGGTTATTTGGGTGAAATGCTCCTGGTGGATTCTCCCCCAAAAGGGGATTTGGGGCTGGGGTATAATGTATACCATACTCACTATGGTTTCATGCCCTGCGGGTGGCTGCGCCATCTCTCGCTGCGCTCATGACATGAAACCGTCGTTCGCCCTACGGGGGTTTTTGGGTACTACAAAGTACTGCACTTGTAACATAAATTTTTTATGTCGCCACTAACCATTCTCAGAATTGAGAAACTAAAAACATTCGGCAATGTTGCCGGGAGTGATGACCATGTTACCAGAAACAGAGAAACACCCAACGCAGATCCAACCAAAGAGAATGTCCGGTTAATTGGGGGAGAAGACTCACGCGCCCTGGAGGAGATAGTTAAAGAAAAGATTGCCACGCTCAAGCATCTACCCCGAAAGGATGCAGTGTTATGCACCGAAATGTTTCTCTCGGCATCGCCTGAATATTTCCGCCCTGGTGATCCATCTCTTTCTGGGCAGTGGTCTGATTCACTGATGCAGCAATGGGCGATCGCATCTCGTGATTGGCTAGCTCAAAACTATGGGTCAAAGTGCGTCAGGGCTGAACTCCACCTAGATGAAAGTACCCCACACATCCACGCCTACATCGTGCCATTGAACGAGAAAACCGGGAGAGTTAGTCATGACGCGATGTTTGGCGGCAGAGGTGGACAGGGAAGAATTAAGTTATCCAAACTCCAAGATAGTTATGCTACCGCACTCGCTCCTTTGGGTATTGAACGAGGGGTTAAGGGCAGTAAGGCAACCCATACCAAAGTAAAGGAATATTACCAAGCGGTTAACAGTGAACCACTCACCGCAGTCATTACAAATAACCTGCATTCCGCACTTCAACTTGAATTACAAAAAGATTACAGTCAAGATAAAAGCAAAAATTCCGGATAATTAAGACTCATAGTACTGAACG
>NZ_JBTYKD010000367.1:0-22392 GCF_054880495.1 Nostoc sp. | reverse complement strand
TAGTTCCCCTTCTCCCAACTTGGGAGAAGGGGTTAGGGGATGAGGGCAAAACGCCTTCTCAAAGCAGATTTTTTCTTAAGTTGACACCAATGAGCTTTTTCTGTGCCCCTACCGCGTGGTCTATTTACCTGAAAATAGCTGTAAGTCTCAGTATGTTTTCAAAATTCAAACTGGATTCCTAAGCTAATCGGCATTAAAGTTGCATAATCAGGGCGGGCTAAATGCCTACCTCACAAGATATTCAGAAAATTTTAATATGCAAATTAGATATGCTTTAGCTTATAAGTAGGAAGGCACAGTTAAATATAAGATAAAACCTCACCCTCAATCCCTCTCCGTGAGTTCGGAGAGGGAAGCCGGAGGCAGAGTAAGGTTTTATATTTAATTTGACCCACTTACTTAGCAACTTGGATTAATAGTAATTCCTTCTGTCATATTTGAGTATTTATACTCAAATGCGAGCCATTTTTTTAATCATTTTCATTTATGATTTTGATAAACAATTATATTGGCTATTATCAGTAGTTTCTCTTAAAGTAAAATAACCTAATTTTAAATATGCCTAAAAGATATTACTCATGGAAAAGATTAATCCCATTCCAGAAATAGTTGGTGAAACAACTGACGTGGAATCTTGGCTGATTCGAGCGGGGCTAAGATTTTCAGACTTAGGTAAGGATGCCGCCAGTATAGCAATCCGCAAGCAATGGCGAGAGTACCAAGCCGCAGTGCAAAGATGCTGTGCAACTCTACACCAACCACCGTCAAGTGTTCAACTAAGTGGCGACTATGCCAAGCTGAGAATACCTGGTGGTGCATCAACTTATTCTCAAGCTAGGGCGGTGAAGTTTCCCAGGCGTGAGAGTGATTCCTTTGATCACTGATAACTGTGTGACTAATTCTCCTGTTGCACGCCGTTTACTACTGGCTTAACTTCCGAAAATGGATTAGTGCCGCCACCCCAGTTAAAATCACTAATTCGGATGCTAAAGCCGCCTAACTCCAGCACCGGATTGTAACGCAAGGTGATGCCATAGGTGCGACGGCTATATTCCAAAATGTAGTCGGTACTAGTTTGTGTACCAGTATCCAAGTTAATAGATGTTTGGAAGCCTAAGCGAAAAGGTCCGTAGATTTGCTGTGATATCCCAGCGTTCAACACTTTGTTATCAACGGAGCGATCAAACAAAAAGGGTGATAATCCGTTGTTTAAGCCTTGGGAGTAACTAATATTAAAGGCGGTATAGTCTAAATAGGGTCGAGAAAAATGACCAATTTGACCTAGTAAGCCAATTGTAGCAGTTAAGGTGCTTTGGTTATCACCATTGCTGTAATAACTGCTAGTGCCTGTGAGGCTAGCGATCGCTTGCAAGTAAGGAACTACAGGTTTAGCCGTGTATCGTAATCCCCCAGTGGAAGTGGGTGGTAATGGTTTTCCCTGCCACAGTAACAGTCCACGACCGAGAGTAACGCTGCCTTGTAAACGACTTAATGAGATGCGATTATTTTCCCGCTGCGGTTTTAGTAAGTCTTGGCGATCGGTGTTGGCATCGATATACTGAGCGCTTGCCTGATAGTTGAGGTTGATGCCACTTTTTCCTAGAGGAATCACAGGAGAGATAATAATGCCGCCAAAACTGCTTTGGACAGTTTGAAAGCCGAGGCTACCATTGTAAAGGCGATCGCGGTAGTTATATTGCAGATTAAAGATGTAGGGAAGGCGATTGCCTAATGTCTGGCGCAATGCAAAATTCGCCCGCAAATTGTTTTCCACCTGGCTCAAGTCAAGACTGGTTAACTGCCCAGTCCCCTGAAATGTTGTCCGTGGACTCAAAACGGAATTTATCGTTGTCTTCACACCAAACAGTGCGCCTAAGTCACCCGTACCTTGTTGCACAGCTCTCTCTAATAATAACTGGGGCGTGATCGTCCAGCGAGTCTGGCTTGTACTAATCACTGAAAAGCCACGCTCAATATAAAAACCACCCCGATCAGTTCCATCAAAGCCAGGAGAGACTATAAAGGGTGTAACGTCCCGCTCCCGGCGGTCAATAGTATGCTCATCCAGCGGAATTGGTAAGGAGAGTGTTTGATCAAATACCAAACGCTGTCGCTGTGTCCTGATGCGGTCTACCAAGGGTGATTCTCGCGTCAGAGTTACTTTGTCTGCGCGTAATTCTAGTTCTGGGGGCGAAAAAGGATCATTGGTGATGCGGACATCGCTTGCTTGCCAGCCTTGCGGATAGAAGTTAATGTGTTCAGCTTCAAACCTGAGCCGATTGACTACACCCCCACTTTTCGGTGGCGGGATGTTGGTAGCATTTGCCTGGCCACCAATTGTCACATCAATTCCTCCAGGGCTGCTCACACCGGAAAGGGGCTGATTGGCTCGAATGCGATCGCTTGGCGGAAGTTTTGAGACTCCACTAGCCGTTACATCGGTGGGTGAGAAAGCAAAATCTGTTTGGGCTGAGGGTACATAAATTTCTCCTCTACCATTTTCCAGTTCCCCACTATCTTGAACAAAGTTATAGGTAAAGCGTTGTCCACGCAGTATCTGATCGCCCCGGGTTAAAGTTACGTTGCCTTCCCCCGCAGCGATCAAATTGTCCAAATTGACTTGCAGGCGATCGGCATCTACCACCGCCCCATCAAATCGCACAACTACATTACCTACAGCTGTAACAATTCGCCGTTGCTCGTCATACTCTTGGCGATCGGAAGTGACTTCCACAGTTCTCCGTCTGACTGGCGGCGTGCTAGCTGGCGCGGTTGTAGCAGATGGTTGACTTTGTGGCTGATTAGTGGCATAACCCTGTGGTACTTGGCTTTGTTGCTGGGTTTGAGACTTGAATTCTACAATAATCGGCGTTGAGGGTTGGTTTGTCGGGCTGCGAGACTTGAATTTTATAAAATTTTGTACTGATTGAGAACTCGGTGCAAGATCAGCAGCAGATACAGAGATATTGTCTGCTTCTGGAAACTGTTGTGCAGTAATATCACTTTGCTGTTTTTGTTGGGTTAACTTCTCAGCTAAAATTTCCGCCTTCGACTCAACTAACTTGTCAGTGTTTGTGACACTTGGAGCAATGTCAAGCGGAGACAGAGGAGCAGAGAGCATGGAAGCAGAGAGCATGGAGAATGGGGGAAGTTTCTCATCATCTGTCCCAATTCGCACTCCGTAGGGGTTTTGAGTCTTACTGGTCTGATGGCGATTAGGGGCTAGAACTTCCTGCATCGGATAACTAACTACCACCGGCTGCCCCAAAAGTGCAGCACTCCTAGAAGCGGTAAGGGGGGAAAATTCTAGTGGAAAGGTTTCTGATGAATGAGGTATAGAGGAAGTTTTGGCAACTACCAAGTCATCCTGAGTTGAGTTTATCGGAGTTGGCAATGGCGGATTACTCTTGGTGTCATCCGCAATTGCCAACTGAGCCAAATCCTTGGGCTGCTGGGATTTGTCTGTCTTTTCGTGTATTCCAGTTTCTACACCTGAAAGAAACTTTGTATGACTAAAAGATGAGGCAGGATTTACAGGTTGTAAAGATTCGAGGATAGGAGGCGGATTGGGCGGCAGAACTGGATGAAGCATATTTGAGCAAAATCGGGCTAACAAACAGCCAAATGACCGACGGAAGGATAAATATACATTTTGCCTTCCGACTGTCGCCTTCTGCTACCTGGAGCAAGCCACTTGGAAGAGGAAACTTATCACTTTGAAAGTTTAGTAAGTTTCCGTGGCGTTTAGTATCTTCCGCCTTCCAAAGTCGCGGATGATTTATCGTTCTTTTACTCTGAGTCCCGACGGCCGGGGTTACGAGCGGGATCGTTCGACAAAAATCCGAAGACGAAGAGAGCGGCGAAGAAGGCAACAACAATATAAACAGCGATTTTTAAAGTCAGCATAGAAATATCTCCAACGGGTAAGACAAAGAGAGCTTTTCTTTCAGAATCTGCCATGCAGAAAAGATAGCTCCTTTATATTACCCAAATCTCGTCCATTTTTTAGAGAACTCTGGGGATTGGGGATTGGCAGTGCCTATCCTACGGTTATTGATAATGGTGCAAGATGTCAGTTGTCTGACTTTTAGATGCCCTTAAAAAATAACTCATACCATTTTAGATTTTGGATTATGAAACATCCATTGGATAAGCGTTTCAGGTTTCCATTTGTCGCAATCATTTTTAAAATTGGTATCAGAGACTATTTACTCTTGTGACGCTGACTAACGGCAAAGGTTTCTTAAAAAAGGGAACAGATTACACGTTACAAAAGGATAGTTATCAATACGCTTGGTGTTAGACTCTAAAAACCTTAGATTGTGTAGGTTGGGGAGCCACTGCGTTGGGCAGCTCTGCCGACTTAAAGCAAGTGGCGTTTGAGGAACGTAGCTTTCCTCCCGCAGGGTAACCCAACATTTTCGGGCATTTGTTGGGTTTCACTTCCCTACGGGACGCTGTTCGCGTTCGTTCAACCCAACCTACTATTATCGTTAACCCAAGCGTATTGGGATAGTTATTATGCCCAATGCCCAATGCCCCATACTTCTCTACGAGAGGCTGCGCCAACGGCAACGCTCAGTACAAGTGCCCAATGCCCTATTTCTCAGCTTGAAGTAATGCTTAAGTCTTTGCCAATTCGGTTTTTGATTACTCGTGCAGGTATGCCTACAGCAACGGAGAAAGGAGGAATATCTCTATTGACAACTGCTCCCGCACCAATAACACTGCCTTTGCCGATAGTAACGCCATCTAATACTGTTACTCCATGCCCTAGCCAACAATCATCTTCAATCACAATTCCCTTGCGAGTAACGCCTTGGTATTTAATCGGCTCTATCGGATCGGCAAAATTATGATTATTGGCATATATCCCTGAGTGGGCAGCAATCATACAGTGTTTACCAATTTTAATGTCTCCTGGCCCCTCAATAGACACGTTGGGAGCAATGAAGGTGTCTTCATCAATATGTATATACGTATCTGACAAAGACCCTATATCAACATTACGCTCAATAGCGACTCTATTTCCTAGATGAATTCTATTATTTTTGTGTCCTCTAGCATCCATCCGTACACCTTTGAAAATATATACTCCACTGCCGATCTCAATACAAGAAGTACCGTTAAATTCAACACCATTTTGAATATAGACTGGGCTGCCGATCTGGGCAAAAATACTACGATATCCCAAATTACGCAACTTTGGCCCCAGAATCAGTGTGGGAATATCTCCTAACACTGTAGTTACTAAAAGTTCTTGCACGCGCTGCAATTTTGAAAAATATTGCTCGTTAGGCATGGCTAGATATCTCTTTAATCAATTGTTGTTGGCAGTGTTGAAAGTTGTTTTGGCTCTATCCTCATATTCTGCCAATCCCAACAGTGTTAATATTCCTTGACACAGAAGGTAAATTGGCAGTATTACCCAAATTTCCCCAGATTTTTAGATGGTTTTTCAAACATTGGAAAACCATAGTCTGGCTTTGACTATGTGAGAAATTCTTTAGCTTAGGTGTGTATAATCACTCAATTTATCTGCACAATTGCGTTAAGTCGCTAGAAGCTTTTGTACCATAGGTACGTAAAAATTTGGCTTCTTTTTCATCAGCTAAATTAACAAAACAATTTCAGTGCATTGCAGCGTCAAAACTCAGACTATTAAATTGTCTGATAGGAAAATTTGCTGGTTTAGATAGGCTACTGTTTTCGTTCTGCGGCAAATTTGCAAAGCTTGTTACGCAACTAGTACCGCTTCGCGTAATTCGTAATTCGTAATTCGTAATTCGTAATTACGTTTTAGCAAGGGTTTCAGAGATTACAAATGGGTGGCTTATTTACGCCGTGCTGTACTAGGGATAGAGTTGTTTCCCTTGAGGCTACTTCCTCTCAAGCGGTTTTAGTCTTTTGAAACAACTTAGTTCCACAAGCTATTTTGCAACAAAAAATACATTTAACTAGACTATTTCAAAGATTTAGATAAAATTTCTGCCTAGCGTGACAATGTAATTATTGTTGGATTTATTTGGGTATTTTTGCCTAAATAAAATCCAATTATGGTGGATTATCTCCCACATCAGCCATCACATTGAAGTTAACCATCGGTGCAAACAAGTAAGCGCTTCCCCGACTGCTATGACGGCTTTCTTGCAACGAATTTTTCGAGTATGCGGCTCCAATCATGTTGCACTCGGATGATTTACACACTAACCGATTCACGCTTGTAATTAGATGAATGGTTTTTAATAACAATTGTTTTTAACGATAACACATTTTATTTTTAGTGGAACACTCTCAATAAATAAGTTGATTTCCAGGTTGCTTGTTGATGAGAATGGCAGAAATCAGTTAACTTTTTTACTCAAGCGATGCCTACGGTGGTCACTGAGCTTTGTCATTTGCGCAGCATCTCGTAGAGAAGTGTGGTCAAAGCCTACGCTACCCTCAAATAATTTTATACACTTAGATTAAATACCTTCAGGATGGGAAGTTAAAAAATGCTGTCAGCCGTTAATTGGCATTTTTGTGTATAAATTTGTAAATCACCCATTCGGGTGAGCCAAGCGGGGGATGCGTTCTTAATACTACTTATTATAAATTCTATTGAAAGAGAGCTAAAACGTAACTTAGTTTTCAGGAGAAGTCCACAAAAGAAGATCAAATGCCCAAATTGAGGTATCGGTTTTAACTCACACACTTGGTTTAAATTATTATGGCTTTAATTAAAGAAATTGTGCAACAAGCTCTAACTACAGGCTATCTGAGTGTTGTAGCTGAGGATAAAGTGCGATCGCAACTTCAAAGTAATTATGACTCAGAAGACCTAGATGCCTGGATCATTTTGCAGCGAGCTATTGTAGCAGGTGATATCAAACAAGAGTCGCGCCGAAAAAAAGCTTCTCTCTCTCCTAAAGCCAAGGACACTTCATCAAGTATCAAACTTGCTTATCAAATGGCAGCAGAAATTGCTTATGCAGCAGCTGTAGCTCTGACGATGACAAAAAATACTCACGATCAGCCTTCATTAGGTGCATAAAATAACACCTTCGTAAGTTATTTTCCTGATTTAGTGTGAAGATTTAATACCAAGTAGTTAGCGCTCGCTTTTTCTGATTAACTGCTTGGTAAAGTTTTCATGCGATCTAATTTCAGCTGATTCGCATCACCTTAAGCTAACCTTAATCTTAGACTGCTTCTTTGCCAGCCCAATTTTATTAAAAAATAATTAAAAATTTGACTTTCCTGGACACAGCTATGAGGAATTTTCAGCCTCAGCCAAGACCAGAGAATTGATCCCCGCAATCAATACTAAAATAAATATAAATTATTTATTCCAAACTAAACTTTTTTAAGTGATCCAGTGCCAGTAAATGATTAAATCTTAATATACCAAGTATATGGCTGAGGGTAACGTATAGAATTAGAAACACCTTGGTATAAACTTTAGCAACGAGGTTAAAAATAATTCTCAATGTTTAACAAAGTCATCGCTTTTTCACAAACTACAGTATAAAGAATTGGCAACATTGGGTAAAGAGAGTAAATAATAACCATAGCTAAACTTGGAGTTTTGCCAACCTATGCAGCCAATTCGCACATTTAACGTATCTCCTTCATTACCGCCGCGGCTCGAACCATTACGGCGGCTAGCATATAACTTGCACTGGGATTGGAATGTTGACACTAAAGATTTATTTCGTCGCTTAGATTCTGACCTCTGGGAGTCTAGCCATCATAACCCGGTGTTAATGCTGGGTACTATCTCTCAATCGCGGCTTCTGGAAGTTGTCGAAGATGAAGGCTTCTTAGCGCAAATGGATCGATCTGACCGTCAGTTAGATGATTATTTGCAAGAGCGCACCTGGTATCAGAAACAACGGGAGCAGAAACCAAAAGAATGCTACGCCTATTTTTCGGCGGAATTTGGACTTGTAGATTGTTTGCCCGTCTATTCTGGGGGCTTGGGTGTTTTGGCGGGGGATCACCTCAAATCTGCCAGTGATCTGGGGCTACCGCTTGTAGGTGTAGGTTTACTGTACCAGCAAGGCTACTTTGCTCAGTATCTCAATGCTGATGGCTGGCAGCAAGAACGCTACCTGCTCAACGATTTCTACAATATGCCCTTGCATCTAGAGCGCAATGCCGATGGTTCAGAACTGCGGATTGCGGTAGATTATCCAGGACGCAAGGTATATGCCAGAGTTTGGCGCGTACAGGTAGGAACGGTTCCCCTATATCTGCTGGACACCAACATTGAACCTAACAATGTTTACGACCACGACATCACAGATCAGCTGTACGGTGGCGACATCGATATGCGTATCCACCAGGAAATCATGCTGGGAATAGGTGGTGTGCAAATGCTCAAAGCCTTGGGGCTGAAAGTCACCGCCTACCACATGAATGAAGGTCACGCGGCCTTTTCCGCCCTAGAGCGCATCCGCTTCCTGATTCAGGAAGAGGGACTGGATTATCCCCAAGCTAAACAGGTGGTGGCTTCTAGTAATATTTTTACCACCCACACGCCAGTACCGGCGGGAATTGACTTGTTCGCTCCTGACAAAATATTGTACTACTTAGGGTACTATGCAGAGATATTTGGGTTGCCCAAAGAGCAATTTTTAGGACTGGGGCGCGAGAATACAGGCGATTTATCTGGGCCTTTCAGTATGGCGGTGCTGGCGTTGAAGATGGCAACATTTTCTAATGGTGTAGCACAACTGCACGGTGTGGTGTCGCGGCAAATGTTCCAGGGCTTGTGGAAAAAGGTGCCAGTAGAGGAAGTGCCGATCGCCGCAATTACTAACGGTGTCCACGCCCGGAGTTGTGTGGCAAAATCGACTCAAGAGTTGTACGATCGCTACCTGGGGCCAAACTGGTCATCAGCACCGCTAGATAGCCCATTATGGGAGCGGATGGAGGCCATACCCGATGAGGAGTTGTGGCGCAATCACGAACGCTGCCGCTTAGATATGGTTTTGTATGTGCGAGAGCATTTGGTCAAGCATTTGCGCGATCGCGGTGCTTCTGCCTCCGAAATTTTCCAGGCACAAGAAGTTTTAGATCCTTACGCTTTCACCATTGGCTTTGCCCGTCGGTTTGCCACCTACAAACGTGCTACCCTCTGGATGCGTGATTTGGAACGCATTAAGCGGCTTTTGCTAGCTAACAAAGACCGAAAAGTCCAATTCGTGATTGCTGGTAAGGCACATCCTAAGGATATTCCCGGTAAAGAACTGATCCGTGATATCAATCACTTTATCAAGGAACAACATTTAGAAAAACAGGTAGTGTTTGTTCCCAATTACGACATTTACATATCCCGGTTGATGGTTGCAGGTTGCGATATCTGGTTAAACACACCGCGTCGTCCACGGGAAGCCTCTGGTACCAGTGGGATGAAAGCAGCAATGAATGGATTGCCGAATTTAAGTGTACTAGATGGCTGGTGGGATGAAGCTGATTACGTCCGCACAGGCTGGGCGATTGGACATGGAGAGAATTACGACGATCCTAACTATCAAGATGAAGTAGAAGCAAACGCTCTTTATGAGTTGTTAGAAAAGGAAGTTGTACCACTATTTTATGAACATCGGGATAGTGATGGCTTGCCCCGTCCGTGGGTTGCCAAAATGAAGGATGCAATTCGGTTGAATTGTCCCTTCTTTAATACAGCGCGGATGGTAGGAGAATATGCACAAAGAGCTTATTTTCCGGCTAGCGATCGCTATCATACCCTGAGTGTTGATAACTATGCTCCAGCTAAAGAACTAGCTGCTTGGAAAGAAAAACTGGGCGAACACTGGTTCAACATCAGAATCAAAGATATTGACGTATCGGCAGCTTCAGACATTGAGGTTAACCAAACTGTTGCTGTCAAAGCCCAGGTTGACTTGGCAACTTTGACAAATGATGATGTACAGGTGGAGCTATATCCAGGTGCGATCGATGCCAATGGTGAGATTGTCAACGCTCTGCCAGTGGTGATGCATTACCAAGGGGAGGATGCACAGCAATTGAGTATTTACACGGGTAATATCACCTATACGGCTTCTGGTTTGCAAGGCTTGTCTTTGCGTGTATTGCCGAAAAATCAAAACCTAGCTAATCCCTATGAACCAAGGTTAATTGCTTGGGCAGAATAAG
This sequence comes from Nostoc sp., assembly GCF_054880495.1. NCBI lineage: Bacteria > Bacillati > Cyanobacteriota > Cyanophyceae > Nostocales > Nostocaceae > Nostoc > Nostoc sp. Next base: position 12,246 of record NZ_JBTYKD010000367.1, on the reverse strand, counting down.
AGGGCTGAGTATTTATTGAATACTTCAGACTAGGCGTTGCTGATTTAAGTTTAGCAACGCCTTTTATTTGGGAGCATCTCATCTCGTAAAAAGCCTTGTAAAACCTCACCCCAACCCTCTCCGTGGTAAGGAGAGGGAGCAAGAATCTTGTTTCTCGTCTGGTATATTTGCTTTCACTGAGATGCTCCCCTTTTATTTTGCCATGTAGCCACGCTCCGAAAATAATTATTGCTAGAATTATGAGCAATTATAAGGGAAATGCGATTTGACTGGGATAATCACAAAAGTCAGCTTCTTAAGCAAAATAGGGGATATTCTTTGGAAGAGGTCGCTACTATTTTGGCAGGTGATTATGTAGAACGAATAAAACGAGATGATCCAGAACAATTTATTGCTATTGGATATCAGGGAAACACCCTTTTGTCAGTTATTTACGAAGTTCGTTATGATGATGAAGGTGAATATATTTGGTTAATTACTTATTGGAAAAGTACGAGACGGGAGAGAGAAATCTATGAACAATATTTCTATTAAAGAACTTGAGAAGAAAATTGAGGCAGGAGAGGAAGTTGTAGATCGTTATTTTGACTCCACGACAACCAGAGTCGGAACGCCTCATCAAATGATCTCACGAAGAAGACAGGATATAGTAACAACAAACCTTGAAATTCCTAGTCCAATGCTTAACGAACTCGATGGAATGGCAACTGAACTCAATATTAGCCGTCAAGCTCTGATTAAAATGATGTTAAGACGCGCTCTTGATGAACATTATCTGGCCAAGAACCAGATTAAATCAGAAATTTGATATCTGCAAAGTTTTTGCGGTTCGATGGTGGGTGCGTGTGCAAAGCCGTGTGATGCTAATTCTAAGCCAAAGTTGATGGTGCGATCGCCGAAGGGTAGGTTTTTGTTAGCTGGGTAGCATCCCACATGATATTTACTAAAGTATTTGTGGCTGAGTTTGTCGGGGAGGCGACTTTCAGTGGCGTTGGGTATGAGGGTAGGTGCATCTACGGCGATGATGGCTGGTTCGTCTGATTGTACCTTCAGATTGATCCAGGTAAGGATGTCTGTAATGGCTGATTTGCGATCTAAGTCTAGTAGTTGTAGTTGTCCATCTATCCATTCTAAGCAGGATAATCCACTTGGTTGCGATCGCCAGCCTAAATCAATGCCAATAAATTTCATACTTATAACACGAATTTGCGATTATTTTCCCATTTTGCAGCAAGAATTAACCTAAATTTACTTGTAAAAAGTTAGGGAAAATAATCCTATAATCTTAAGAAGCTTGTCTTAATTTATTTTATCTGGCGATAAGTTAATCAAGATTATTCCGATGCAGATTTTATTTTTACATCCCAATTTTCCTTCGCAATTTCGCAACCTAGCGACAGTTTTAGGTAAGGATAAGAATTACAAAGTTGTCTTTGGGACAAATCGTCGTGAAGGGGAAATAGCTGGCGTTTATAAAGCTATTTACACTCCTTCTCGTGAACCTGCTCCCCAAACCCACCACTATGTTCGCAGCCTGGAAAATGCTGTTCTCACCGCGCAGGCTGTCTATCGCATGGCAGAAAAATTAAAAGCTGAGGGTTTCGTTCCAGATATAGTTTATGGTCATTCTGGTTGGGGACCGACTTTATTTATGAAAGATGTTTTCCCCAAAGCTGAATTATTATGTTATTTCGAGTGGTTTTACCATGCTCACGGTTCGGATGCAGATTTTGATCCCAATGAACCATTGAATGCTGATGATGAATGTCGCATCCGCGTCAAAAATACGCCGATTTTGACTGATTTATATAGCTGCGATCGCGGACTTTCTCCGACTAATTGGCAGCGCCAGCAGTTTCCGAAGGAATATCATAGCAAACTCACTGTAATTCATGATGGTATTGATACCAAATATTTTGCTCCCAAACCAGGTGCAAAGTTAGTTTTACCAAGAATAAATCTTGATCTTTCCCATGTGGAAGAGTTGGTAACTTATGTGGGACGGGGGATGGAACCTTATAGAGGTTTTCCACAGTTTATGGAAACGGTGGCCTTACTTCAGCAGCGACGACCTCAGTGCCATGTAGTAGTTGTGGGAGAAGATCGGGTTGCTTATGGTAAAAATCTCCCCGATGGTCAGACTTATAAACAATTAATGTTGGAAAAATTATCTTTGGATTTATCGAGGCTGCACTTTACAGATAGGCTTCCTTATAATGAGTACCTCCAGGTTTTGCAAGCTTCTTCTGCTCATGTTTATTTAACCCGTCCCTTTGTTTTATCCTGGTCAATGTTAGAAGTAATGGCCGCAGGATGTTTATTAGTAGCTTCTAAAACTCCGCCAGTATTGGAGGTCATACAGGATGGGGTGAATGGACTGCTGGTAAATTTCTTTTCTCCTCAGAATATTGCTAATAGGGTTGAAGAGGCACTGAACAATCCTCAGGAGATGAATACAATTCGGGCGAATGCGCGAGAGACAATTATCAAGCGTTATGATTTGGCAAAACTTTTACCACAGCATTTGCAATGGATGTTCGCTGGTAAAAGTTCTAATAGCTTGAAAAACCGCCCACCTTCTAAAGGATTTGGGAGAAATTAAATGAAATTAGTCATTGGTCATTAGTTACAACCAAAAAAGGACAAATGACAAATGACAGAGAAATATAGAAGCGATATTTAAAATGCGAATTATTTTTACTATTGCCCATTTTTTCAAACCTAGCAGTGATGGTAGTCATGCTTCCCAACGCAAAGATCCGCAACCCCGTTTACAGGCGTTAACTAAAAGTCTTACCGCTTTACATCAATTATTTGGGAAATCTCAAAGTATCATCAACATTGCTCAACGACTAGCTTTCCCTGCTAACCAGCCGCAGTCTCACGAACTAGATATTGTTATTTGTACAACCAAAGATAATCATCTTCTGAGTCAGCTTCCCTTACCATCCCATTTATATAGGCATCATTCTACTGATGTAGAACCTCTACTTTTGGGGTTTGAGTGCCAAGCTGTTCTGCAAAGTTGTCTCGGTCAATATGATTACTACTGCTTTATTGAAGATGACGTAATTATTCATGACCCTTGGTTTTTTATAAAATTAAACTGGTTTACCCAACAAGCTGGTGACTTAAACTTACTCCAGCCAAATCGTTATGAAGTCTCGCCTTACGGTTTGGTTCACAAAGCTTACATTGATGGGGATTTGGCTTTACGAGTAACTGCTCCCTTTCAAAATGTGCAGGAGCAACAGGAACTCAACGGTACAATTCTGAATACACCAATTACCTTTCGTCGTGCCCTCAACCCTCATTCAGGCTGCTACTTTTTAAACGTAAATCAGATGGCTCATTGGGCTAATCAAACTTATTTTATTGACCGAGATACTAGCTTTGTTGGTGCTCTAGAAAGTGCTGCTACTTTGGGAATTATGAAGACATTCCGAATTTACAAAACTTCACCGGAGCAAGCCAGTTTTTTGGAGATTCAGCACTTTGGAACCGGATTTCTAGGGCTAATTGGAGGACAAGTGGGTTTTGCAGAGAGCTAAATCGAGTGAGTTTGGTGAGAAAGATTAGTCTGATCGCTACCTTTAAAAAATAAATAACAGATACTGAATTTAAGAATTGCAACAGATATATTAGGATAACCAATAGATTCAAAAGCTTCAATAATTGCTTTTTTTACATCTCCGTTTTGTATAGTCAGAATGCCTGGGACATTTTCCATAACAACATACCAAGGACGTATTTCTGATACAACACGTACAAATTCATAAAATAAACGATTGCGGGGGTCTTTATGATCACGTTTTCCTGCTACTGAGAAACCCTGACATGGCGGCCCGCCTATAACAAGATTTACTTCAAGCCGATTTGTTGTAAACAATTATGGGAATCAAACTGTTCGATATCTCCGCAAAAGTGATGACATTGGGGAAAGTTATTTTTATGGGTAGCAGAAGCGATTTGGTTGATTTCAACACTAGCTAAGGGTTTAAATCCAGCTTGAACTAGTCCTTGTGTTATTCCCCCTGCTCCACAAAACAGATCGATGAAGGTGTAATTAGATGGTAGATTTGGCACAGAATCAACTTCAATAAATATTTTGTTTGGATCGGAGTCATTTTGATCTAGTTCTCGTTGGATACGTTCATAACGTCCTAATTCGGGTTTTTTTTGCTTTATAGTAGAGTGATTTTCCTCGTTAGGAAAAAAAGAAAGTTGGGTTCCTTGCATTTTTTGCTTGATATTGATGTCTGCTTCAGTATGACATATAGTCTTTTTCCAGAAACCCACAAAAGCGATCGCAACCAATTGCTACCAAAAACTGAACACTAAATTGTGACTAATGGTTTTTCAACAGGGGTAGGCGTGGTTAGCGGATCAAATCCTAACTGCTCAGTAATGCGCTCTCTGGCTAAAAGGCGGTATTCCCAAAAATGCTCGCCAGCAGCACATAAACCCAAATACATATTTACGAATTGCGGCTTGGTGCGGAGAATAACCCAAAGCTGTTGCCAAAATTGACCCCGAATTTCCCGCCGTTTCCAGCCTTGACGCCAGAGCAAGTTTGCAAGTAGTCGCAGTCCTTTGCCAGGAGGAAAATACATCGTCTGCTGTAGTTGGGGATTAGGTGTAATCTTAAGGCATTGTTCAAAACAACGTCGGAGATAGTTCTTGGGTTCGTACATTCTCCAAATTGCCTCTAAATATTCTTTAGCAACTTCAGCCATCGACCGACTAGGAACAAAATTCATTAAGGAATTCTGATCCCCCACCTCTAAAACTCCAAGTCCTTCTAATAATCGCTCCTCTTTTTTTAGTCTTTCCCAGAGGGCAGTATTGGGAAGGGCTTGGAGTATACCTAGCATCGGTTGAGGAATGCCGGTTTCTTCAACAAAAGCTTGAATCCGCTCTCCAGCGCCAGCCTTTTCTCCATCAAAACCAATGATAAATCCTGCATAGATCAACAATCCAGCTTGATTGATAATACGACAGGCTTCTAACAGGGGATTGCGGGTATTCTGAAACTTGCGAGTGCTTTGCAGGCTGTCTTGATCTGGTGTTTCGATACCCAAAAAGACTGCGTAGAAACCAGCTTTAGCCATTAGTTCTAATAGCTCAGTATCTTCTGCTAGATTGATGGAAGCTTCAGTCATGAAGGTGAAGGGATAATTGCGTTCCTGCATCCACGGAATTAATTCTTGTAAGAGGCGTTTCACATTGCGCTTATTACCAATGAAGTTATCATCCACTATGAATATAGATCCGCGCCAGCCTAAGTCATAGAGGCTTTGGAGTTCTGCTAGGCTTTGACTGGGTTCTTTGGTACGTGGTTTGCGGCCGTATAGATTGATGATGTCACAGAATTCGCATTCAAAAGGACAACCCCGAGAAAACTGGATGGCCATCATTAAGTAATCATCTCGCTTGAGTAAATCAAAGCGAGGTATGGGGCTTTGGGTTATATCTGGTTTTTCCAGGGCGCGAAAGGTTCCTTGTTCTTCACCTTTGGCGATCGCATCTAAAAATTGGGGAACTGTAATCTCCCCTTCATCTAAAATCAAATAGTTAGCTCCTGCTTTCAGTGCAGGTTCTGGCACTGAGGTTGGATAAGGACCACCCACAGCCACTTTTTTCCCCAACTGCGCTGCTTTGTGAATTTGGGCAAGAAAGTCTTCTTTCTGTGCAAGCATGGCAGAAACAATCACTATGTCGCACCATTGCCAATCAACATCCGTTTCTTGATTAACATTGCGGTCATAAAACCGAATTTCCCAGTCTGTTGGTAGCATCGCGGCAACAGTCAGAATACCTAGCGGCGGAACAGATGCTTTAAGTCCCGCTATTTTCATAAATTCGTCGTAAGACCAAAAGGTTTTGGGAAAGCGGGGGTAAAGTAAGAGTGCTTTCATTCCTGTAATCCTCTAACTAAATTTGGATTGGGATATTTTATACTTCTGAGAAATCCTTTTTTTTTGATCAGGATTGCAGAGATGATGCTAAGGATTTGTGTAAAAATAACCTGAACAGTTTTTATCTGGAAGCTAGATTTGCAATCCGTTTGAAACAAAATTTGTACAACTTATTTTTACATGATGCCTAAGATCGCACCATCTTCATTCTTTATTTATTTGTCTGAAGACAGACATCGCGCAATTTGCAAATCTGGTTTTGCAGTTACTTGGCAGTATTATGATCGTTGTAATCAAAGCTAATAAAGAATTTGTGGAGCGAAAAAATGCTTGCTAGATCAAACGTCTTGTCGTTAGACGAGAAAGAAGTAGTAAAGCTTTCATCAGCAGACTCCCCGAAGTAGAAAAATTAACTCACAATTCCCAGGTTACTGTACTTTCTTAGACAAAAACTTAAATTTTGTCTATTTCTGTAAAGAAAAGGTGATAAATCGCTTAGATCCCACCGCTTCCGAGGGGGTAAGCGCTTTACTTCCCGCCTATTGAGTTAAAATCTCTGATCCGGTAACGGCGAGTTAACCTGGAAAATGTCAAAATTAAATGAGTTTTGCGTAGGCGGACACTTCTATGGAGAAGCAAGCTACGCCTAGCGTCTGGTAGAGAAGCGACTTGTCGCTAAACATCGCCACTTCACATAACGCGGATTTGAGATAATTAAGTTGGAATTTATGGGCAAGCAACGTGTTCTTTCTGGAGTTCAACCAACTGGCAATTACCATCTAGGTAACTACTTGGGAGCCATTCGCAACTGGGTAGAAGGTCAGAGCGAATACGAAAATTACCTTTTTGTCGCTGATTTGCACGCGATTACAGTGCCACACGACCCAACACAGTTGGCAGCTGATACCTACACTCTTGTTGCTCTCTATCTAGCTTGTGGTCTTGATTTAAATCACTCCACCATCTTTATACAATCCCACGTTTCAGCCCACAGTCAACTCACCTGGTTGCTGAACTGCATTACACCTCTAAACTGGCTGCAAGATATGATCCAGTTTAAGGAAAAGGCTATGAAACAGGGAGAAAATGTGAGTGCAGGCTTATTGGATTACCCTGTGCTAATGGCAGCTGATATTTTGCTTTACCAAGCGGATAAAGTGCCAGTGGGTGAAGATCAAAAGCAACACTTGGAATTGACACGGGATATTGCAGCTCGGTTAAATCACCAATTTGGTAAACCAGATCAGCCAGTTCTGAAGTTACCAGACCCTTTGATTCGTAAGGAAGGGGCAAGGGTGATGAGTTTGGCGGATGGTACACGCAAAATGTCGAAATCTGATCCTTCGGACTTAAGCCGGATCAGTTTGCTGGATTCACCAGAACAGATTGAATACAAGATTAAGCGTTGTAAAACCGATCCGATTCGTGGGCTGACTTTTGATGATCCAGCGCGTCCAGAGTGTAATAATTTGTTAATGCTGTATACATTGCTTTCTGGTAAAACAAAGCAAGATGTAGCAGTTGAGTGTCAGGATATGGGCTGGGGACAATTCAAGCCATTGTTGACGCACACGATCATTGAGTCCCTAAAACCAATCCAAGAAAAATATCAGGCGATAACAGACGACAAAGCCTATTTGCAGTCTGTGTTACGGGATGGAAGGGAGAAAGCAACTGCGATCGCCAATCAAACTTTATCACAAGTAAAAGCTGCTTTAGGCTTCTCTCTTCCTCTATAAGTTTTCATTTTTAGGTGTGATTTGCTATACCATTTAAGAAATTGAAATTCTTAATTTTATGCATCACACCCATAGCCCCACAGCCTTCAAGAGAGCTGTACAAGCAGGTGAATTTCTCGTTACCGCCGAGGTAGCACCGCCGAAAGGGGGAGATCCAGCGCACATGATTCAAATGGCGGCGACTCTTAAGGGAAGGGTTCATGCTGTCAATGTTACTGATGGTAGCCGCGCCATGTTAAGGATGTCTTCGTTAATGGCGTCGGTGATTTTGTCACAAAAGGGTATAGAGCCGATTTGTCAAGTTGCTTGCCGCGATCGCAATCGCATTGGTTTACAAGCTGATTTGATGGGCGCTCATGCCTTGGGCATACATAACATTTTAGCTTTGACTGGCGACTCAGTAAAAGCAGGCGATCATCCAGATGCCAAAGCAGTGTTTGACTTGGAATCTGTGCGACTGCTGCAACTGATTCGGAAGATGAATCAAGGCGTTGATTGCAACGAGAAACCTTTGACTGATGGAGCGTTAGATTTATTTGTGGGTGCAGCAGTAGATCCGCAATGTCAAAGTTGGTCGGGTTTGCAAAGTCGATTTGAACGCAAAATCGAAGCCGGAGCGCAGTTTTTTCAAAGTCAGTTAATTACCGATTTTGAGCGGCTAGAAAAGTTTATGGATTTAATTGCTGCTGGCTATAAAAAACCGATTTTGGCAGGAATTTTTCTGTTGAAGTCGGCAAAAAATGCCCAGTTTATTAATAGATGTGTTCCGGGTGTAAATATTCCCCAACATATTATTGATAGATTGGCAAAAGCCAAAGATCCTTTTGAGGAAGGGATAAAAATTGCTGCCGAGCAAGTGCAAATAGCGCGGCAATTATGTCAAGGTGTCCACATGATGGCAGTGAAACGGGAAGATGCGATCGCGCCAATTCTAGATTTGGCTGGGGTTGCTCCAGTGAATCAGTTGGTATCCAAGTAAAGGAGATATAGCGTTTAACCTCATGCCGATAAGCTGTGCTTTATCTCCCCTCTCTGTGACTTCCCAGAGGGGTTGGGGGTAAGGTTTTGATATGTACTTCATGCACCTGGAAACCGTTATAACGAATCTTTTATTAAAGCAGATGGGAGCAACCATCTGCTTTTTTTATGCTGCTCTAGATTTATTCTATTTTTTAGTACAGCATGATTTCATGCCTAAAATCACTATCGGTGGTAGAACCTACAATTTCAGGAATATTAATTAATATACAGCAGATTACAGGTTCATGAAGTACAATACTAAATCAGATTTCACTAGACCGCAAAGTTTTGCGATCGCCCGAATGCATAACTAGCAAGTTGGGTTGTTAGGCATTACCTCCAAGTAAATTTTACCTTGCCAGTTGGCATCTTATTAGTCTAGTTCCCGGTGCGAAACTCAGAAAGCTTATTCTATAAAGCCTAAAAACCTTAGCTGAGGTTGCTGGAAATAGCTTAAATCCATATCGTCATTTTTTGAAAATTTAGTTTCGCACCGGGAACTAGTCTAAATACCTACCATAAAGTTATCAGTTATGATTTTCACTTCTCACTCTTATAAAGGGCGCTCATGTCAGAAGTTTTTGCTACTACTGGAACCATCGCTGCGATCGCTACTGCTGTTGTCCCTCAACAAGGTAGTGTTGGTATTGTGCGGGTATCGGGTTCCCAAGCAATAGCTCTAGCCCAAACTCTGTTTCATGCACCAGGGCAACAAGTTTGGGAAAGTCACCGAATTCTCTACGGTTATATTCGCCATCCCCAGACGCAACAACTGGTGGATGAAGCTCTGTTACTGCTCATGAAAGCACCCCGTTCTTACACCCGTGAAGATGTAGTAGAATTCCATTGCCACGGCGGAATTATGGCAGTGCAGCAAGTGTTACAACTGTGTTTGGAAAATGGGGCAAGACTAGCGCAACCCGGAGAATTTACTCTCCGCGCCTTTTTGAATGGACGATTGGATTTAACTCAAGCCGAAGGTATTGCTGATTTAGTGGGAGCTAAATCACCCCAAGCTGCTCAAAGTGCTTTAGCTGGTTTACAGGGAAAATTAGCTCATCCAATCCGGCAGTTACGCGCTAACTGTTTGGATATCTTGGCAGAAATCGAAGCTCGAATTGATTTTGAGGAAGACCTTCCTCCGTTGGATGATAAAGTCATAATATCAGATATCGAGAAAATTGCTGCCGAAATTACGAGATTATTGGAAACCAAAGATAAAGGTGAGTTGCTACGCACTGGTTTAAAAGTGGCAATTGTGGGGCGTCCGAATGTGGGAAAGTCGAGTTTATTGAACGCTTGGAGCCGGAGCGATCGCGCGATCGTTACTGATTTACCCGGTACAACCCGCGATGTAGTGGAATCTCAGTTAGTTGTTGGGGGAATTCCTGTGCAAGTACTAGATACTGCGGGGATTCGGGAAACAACAGACCAAGTGGAAAAAATTGGCATCGAGCGATCGCGTCGTGCTGCAAATGCAGCTGATTTAGTTTTGCTTACCATCGACGCTTCAGCTGGGTGGACCGAAGGCGATCGAGAAATTTACGAACAAGTACAACACCGTCCATTGATTTTAGTAATTAACAAAATCGATTTAGTAGAAGAAAGCGAAAGAAAAACTCTTCAAGCTCAAATCGTTCGATTGAGCGTTCGCGGAGCGTCTCGTAGAGAAGCCGAAATCCAAAATCGTTCGACTGAGCGTTCGCGTAGCGTTCCGCAGGAAAGTCCCAAATCTAAAATTGTCACAGCAGCAGCCCAAAATCAAGGGATTGATGCTTTAGAAGCAGCAATTTTAGAGCTAGTTAAAGCAGAAAAAGTGCAAGCGGCTGATCTGGATTTAGCCATTAATCAAAGGCAAGCAGCAGCCTTAACTCAAGCTAAAATCTCTTTGGAACAGGTACAAACAACAATTGCCCAGCAGCTCCCTCTTGATTTCTGGACAATTGACTTACGCGGTGCGATTCAAGCACTAGGAGAAATTACTGGTGAAGAGGTTACAGAATCAGTTTTAGATAGAATTTTTAGTAAGTTTTGTATTGGTAAGTAAATTCCAAAATTGCGAAAGACAAAAAGAATTGTACCGTATACATTTACCATTTACGGATAAGTCTAATGGAGTTGGTAGTTAAGTAGGAAGGCACAATTAAATATAAGATAAAACCTCACCCTCAATCCCTCTCCGTGAGTTCGGAGAGGGAAGCCAGAGGCAGAGTAAGGTTTTATATTTAATTTGACCCACTTACTTATTTGGTCTTTCGCTATGAATATGAAATACCTCCACAAGTCAGCTAAATTTATATGTCTTTTCTCAATGAAATTAATCCTGTCAACGTATTGATTGTGGGAGCCAGCCAAGGTATTGGTTTAGGTTTTGTGAAAAAATTGCTGCAAGATGACAGAATAGCCAAAGTTTATGCAACTTCTCGTCAACCGGAATCAGCTTTGGATTTAATAGCTCTTGCAGGCCAACATTCTGAGCGATTAATTTGTCTAAAGATGGATATTATTGACGAGTTGCAGATTGTTGAAGCTGTTCAAAAAATATCTGCCCAAGTTGACAAACTGCATTTGGTAGTCAACTGTGTAGGACTGCTGCATGAGGATAATTTGCAACCTGAAAAAAGCTTAAGACAGATAAATTCAGAAAATTTGCTGCGTTACTTTCAGATCAATAGTATTGGTGCTGTCTTGTTGGCTAAACATATATTGCCTCTGTTTCGTCATGGAGAACGCAGCGTGTTTGCCACTATTTCTGCTAAATTGGGTAGTATTGGCGATAACCAACTTGGTGGATGGTATGGCTATCGCGCTTCTAAAGCAGCACTCAATATGTTGATGCGAACTGCGGCAATTGAGTATAAAAGAAGTTGTCCTAAAGCATTAATAGTGACATTACATCCTGGTACAACTGATACGCGCCTTTCTCGTCCTTTCCAGGTAAATGTACCTGTGGAACAATTATTTTCAGTGGAACGTACTGTTATCCAATTATTAGCTGTGATTGAACAGCTTCAAGAAGGCGATAGTGGACAGTTTTTCTCATGGAATGGAAACAGATTGCCTTGGTAACTGCGTTACGCTGGTGCTAATGAAACTCACGTTACTTGTAACCAAAGCCTATGAAGTTTTTTGTACCAGCAGCCAAGGATGATATTAAAGCGGAGCAGGTGTATAGCGCTCTTGGTCAGTCTCTCAAAGCACCAATAACCCAAAAGCGTATTTGGAAGTTACAGTGGCGTGACAACGAAATTGATCTGAAATCCGAGGTAGGTAAACCTTTACCATCTTCTTACCAAACTGGGAAAGAACTAGTTCTGGCAATCTTTGAGTGTGAAAACCTTTATAAGATTTGTACTCTTAGCCGGGGAGGAGTAAAGGGAGAACCTATCTTGGTTGGAAAAAACTCTCAATCATCAGCAATATATTTTTCAGATATTGTAAATAACTGAAAAATATATTTGAAGGTGCGATCGCCTTACAGCAATTTTCAGGTAATTGAACCACAAACTGCGGTAGGCTGGGAAGGGAGTTATTGTTAGATCCGATGCCAATATCTTACTCAGGAGATT
>NZ_JBTYKD010000366.1:0-5547 GCF_054880495.1 Nostoc sp. | reverse complement strand
ATCAATTCCTAGAGGGGAATGGTTAAAAATCATGTTAACACGAGATGGATTGAGTCCAAAGTGCTTGATAATTCTGGCCGTTCCAGTGCGATCGCGAAAGTGAACACAGCGCAACCAAATATTCTGAGAACTATCAATCTTTTTCAGTACCGTATCAACATCCCTACTGGTGAATATTTCCAGGTTATTTTGAAAAAAAGTAAGGAGAATTAGCATATTAGGAATCCTAATTGAGTCGTGAGAAAACCCGGTGACTCATATTGAGCGATAATTTATTTGACTACAACGACGCATCAAATGTCAAATTAATTATAAATTATGAATTAGTATACCCATTCTTTAATTATGAATTAGTAATTATTCGACTTAGGGCGAGTAGTTGGTGTTGGTGCTAAATTATGTTGCAGAATTGCAATTTCTCTCTGTGCATCTTGATAACTATCTTGTTCTCCTTGCTGTTGAAATAGTTTTGCAGCATTTTGGAAATCTGCGATCGCACCTTGTTTATTTTTCTGTTTGCTGCGAATCACACCCCGGTTATAGTAGGCTAAGGCATTGTTAGGATTAATTGCGATCGCTTGTGAATAATCTTGATTTGCAGCTTTTTTATTTCCCACTTCGAGATAGGCGTTTCCACGGTTGTTGTAAGCTGCTATATTATTAGGATCTAGTTTCAGCGCTGTGGTATAATCTTCAATAGCGCCTTGATAATTTCCGAAAGAAAAGCGGTGAATAGCTCTGTGGATATAAGCTGGAATAAATTTGGGATCAATTTTTAAAATAGTGTTGTAATTTTCAGTAGCTTCGACGTTATCTCCCAGATCACTGTAAACATCACCACGATTAAGATAGGCTTCTATGTATTTGGGATTGATATTAATTGCTTCCGCGTAATCTTTAAGCGCTACATATTTTTGTTTATTGATAGATTGAGTTAACCCCCTTTGATAATAAGCTTTGGCATCACTAGGATCAATCTTAATTACTGTATCAAAATCTTGGATTGCTGCTTGTCTAAGTTTGAGGCGACGGCGGAGAATCCCTCGCTGCAAGTAGGCTTCAGTATATCGAGGTTTAAGAGCGATCGCTTTGCTAAAATCTCCAATTGCGCCTTTATTATCCTTCAGTTGAGCAAGGGCTAAACCCCGCCCATAGTAAGCATAAGCATTCTTAGAATTTAATTTAATTACTTGGTTATAGTCAGCGATCGCTTCTTTGTACTTGTGTAATTCCAAAAAAGCAAATCCTCGGTCAAAATAGGCATTAGTATTTTGAGGATTGAGCAAAAGGGCTTGGCTAGAGTCTGCTTGTGCTTGATCGTAGTCTCCTAATCGATAATAAGCATCACCTCGCTTATTATAAGCCAAAGCGTTTTGCGGATCTAATTTAATAGCCTGATTGAAATCTTCAACTGCTCCTTCATAGTTTCCAGCATCATATTTATTTACTCCTTCTTGATATAATTTTAGTTCAGCATCACTTACAGGTTTTGGCGACCTCAATTGCCACGCTCCAACACCAAGTATGATACAGCCAACTACCCCCGTTAGAACTAGTAATAATTTTTTCTGATGCTGTTTTTGTTGAGCATCCTCAACATTTATTAACTTTTTCAGGTCATTTAAAACTTCGGTTGCATACTGGTAGCGCTTACGATAGTCAAAACGCACCATTCTGTTAATAATTTTTGCTAATTTTCTGTTAACTTTTAGATTTTTGTTATTCCAAACGATTTCACCTCTCAGCTGATTTTTCTGACTTCGCAAATTAGATATTTCCTTTGCTGGTAAACCTTTGAGTGCTGCGATCGCAACCATACCTAAAGCATATATATCGCTGTTATATTTAAGGTTGCCGTTAACTTGTTCTATAGGCATATATTCGAGATTGTTAACTGTATTACTAATCGCTTCATTAAAAGTACCAACATTAACCAAAGCTAACTTTTTATCGGATTCCCGGCGAATAATATTTGCTGGTTTAATATCCCGATGAATCACCCCATAGCTATGTACAATTACCAAAATTTCTAATATTTCTGATAACAGAGTAATTACTTGGTCTTCACTCAGAGGTTCTCCCTGGATAATTTCGTCAGTTAAAGGATTACCGGAGATGAATTCTTGGACTATATAGAATTCTTCATTTTCTTCAAAATAAGCAATTAGCTTTTGAATTTTATCGTTTTTCTGTCCTAATTTTTCTAAAGTTACTGCCTTACTAGCAAACAAGCGGCGTAGGATTGTTAAACTTTGAGGATTGCTACTAGGAGGACGTAACTGCTTTACTATAAATTGGCTGCCAGAAAAATTAACATCTTCAACTAGATACGTTTTCCCATCTTCACGATCATTGAGAACTTTTAGTATTTGATAATGTCCATTTAGTAAATGACTATTCATCAATATAAATATAGGATTATAAATTGTTTGATTATAGCTTACGTATTATTAATGGTGATTTTAAGATATAAATATTTATTAAGCAATTCAAAATGATATCAATGCGGGGATTGCTACAGCGTATTGTCTAGAATATATTTACCATAGCCTGACTTTTCATGTCATCTGGAAAAGAAGAGGGCGAAACCTAACTTCTCTGATCGGAAAGCTACGGTGTACACACAAGTCCTAAAAACCTAGCTTGATTAGCCTTTCTTCGTTCGTATGTTCTGCATGGGAATATAATTAGATGTGGGCTGCTGACTCAATTTATCACTGGAGGCAGCAGCCCCTAATCAGTTAGGTTTTACGCCGGCACGACAAATTTCTCGCTACCAGCAAGCTCAAAAGCACTATGAATAGCTTGCAAAGCCTTAACACCTTGCTCTTGTGGCACGACACAACTAATTTTTATTTCTGAGGTGGCAATCATTTGAATATTGATTTGTTGTTGGGCTAAAGCTTCAAACATTTTAGCAGCAACGCCTGGTTGTCCCAGCATCCCTGCACCGACAATACTTACCTTAGCGATCGCACTATCTAAAACAACCTCACCCCATCCAAATTCTGCTGCTACTTGGGTAAGCATTTCTTTTGCATTTTCCCCATCCGGCTGCGAGACTGTAAAGGCAATATCGCGTCTGGGAACACCATCAATC
Source organism: Nostoc sp. (assembly GCF_054880495.1). Taxonomy (NCBI): domain Bacteria; kingdom Bacillati; phylum Cyanobacteriota; class Cyanophyceae; order Nostocales; family Nostocaceae; genus Nostoc; species Nostoc sp. Next base: position 2,447 of record NZ_JBTYKD010000366.1, on the reverse strand, counting down.
AGCCGACAGCGCTGAGATTGGATAATCATATCAACACTAATATTATGTTGCGCTAATAGTCCAAACAGTTTTGCCGCCATCCCCGGACGATCTGGCAATTGGCGAATAGCAAGACGCGCTTGGTTCAAATCGAGGGCAACGCCGCGAACGGGAGGAGTTTCTTCAATAATTCTTCCTTGTCCCCCTTGTCCCCTCTTCCCCTCTTCCCCTGCTTCGATCTCAAAGGCGGTGCGGAGTGCGGCTACGGCGCGATCGCATTCGGCTGCATCTACCACACAACTTACTTTGACTTCGCTGGTGGAAATCATCTGGATGTTCACGCCTGCTGCTGCTAAGGTGGCGAACATTTTTGCCGCTACACCCGGACGCCCAATCATTCCGGCGCCGGCGATGCTGACTTTGGCAATGTTATGTTCTACCATTACCTCAGCTTCGTCTAATTTGGGGTTAGATTGACTCCTCAGTGCTGGGGCGATCGCTGCTGCTACTGCTTCTGCCCGTTTTAATATTGGTGTTCTTACCGTAAATGCAATGTCATTACTGTTACCTTCATTAATTGACTGAATAATCAAATCTACGTCTATTTTTTGCCGAGAAATTTCGCCAAATAACCTTGCTGCTATGCCTGGTTTGTCAGGTACGCGCAACAAAGCCACCTTCGCTTGATCAGTGTCAAATTCTACATTATCCACTGGACGGGCAATTTCGAGATTGATCAGCGATCGCCCTTGGGGTTTGGCTGATGTTACCCAAGTACCGGGGGCATCTGTCCAGCTAGACCTGACTACAAGGGGTACACCGTAGTTACGAGCAATTTCCACAGCCCGGGGATGTAGCACTTTTGCGCCCAAACTAGCTAGTTCCAACATTTCATTACAGGTAATGGCATCCATCAACTGGGCTTCGGGAACTAAGCGGGGATCTGTAGTTAAAATCCCTGGAACATCTGTATAAATTTCGCAAAAGCTTGCACGTAATGCGGCTGCGATCGCCACTGCTGATGTGTCGGAACCACCACGCCCCAAAGTGGTAATTTCCATCTCTTCAGTGCTAGATGTGCCTTGGAAGCCAGCTACTACAACTACTTTACCTTCATTTATGTGACGAGTTAGGCGAGTAGTTTCAATATGCAAAATTCGAGCGCGGCTGTGTTCGGCTTCGGTAATAATTCCTACCTGAGCGCCAGTCATGGAGATTGCTGGTTGTCCGAGTTCCTGCAATGCCATACTGAGTAAAGCGATCGTTACTTGTTCGCCAGTGGAAAGCAGCATATCCATTTCCCGGCGGTTAGGATTGGGAGAAATTTCATTAGCTAGTTTGACGAGTCCATCAGTGGTTTTGCCCATTGCCGAAACCACTACGACGATAGAGTTTCCAGCTTTAACCGTTTTATAAACACGCTGTGCAACAGCTTGAATACGTTCGACTGAACCGACAGATGTACCACCGTATTTCTGAACTATGAGCGCCATAACTTTTTTTTTAATCAATTGTGCCTGCTTTGCTCAATGCCCCCGCCGGGTCAGGAAGCTTTCAAGGCTTATCAGTTATATAGTTTAGTGACAATACTCCTACAAGTAAAGTAAAAGTCGCTTGCTCTGAAGTAAGGAATAAATTTAATGAACTACATCTTCATAAAGTGCTGCCATTGTTTCCTCAAAATCCACGCTATTGAATCGAAATGATTTATGTTCTGATGTGTAAGATTGTAAAACCCATAGCCCTTGCTCATTGCGTCGAAAACACTCGACTCGCTGACGTTTTGTATTAATTAGAACATACTCTTGCAGACTTTCCAGCGTTTGATAATCGGCGAATTTGTCGCCCCGGTCAAAGGCTTCAGTAGAATTAGATAAAACTTCGACAGTTAAACAGGGAAATCTTTTATAAGCTGGCGTTTCTTGATCTCGTTGGTCGCAAGTAAGCATAACATCGGGATAATAAAAGCGATTCAGAGATTCAATTCGGGCTTTCATGTCAACGATGTAAACACGGCAACCAGAGCCGCGCACATGATTACGGAGGAGAGCAAACAGGTTTCCAGCAATAGTAACGTGTGGGTCAAGCGCCCCAGCCATTGCGTAGATGTAGCCGTCGATGTATTCATGTTTGACAGGGTTTTGTTCCTCCATTTGGAGGTACTCTTCAGGAGTAAAGTAGTTTTGTTGGGGCGAGGCGATCATAGTTGAAACTTTAAGGTTTGAGTAAGGCTGATTTCTAGGGTAGCGTTTGCTGTTGATTGAAGTTGGTTTTTGAGAGAGAATTTTATGTTAAGTCTAGACAGAATTACATTTGACCGAAAACGAAAAGGATACAAGCCCCTAAATTTATTTATGGAGAAGCAAAAAAATGTAAGTAAGTCGGCGGGAAAATTTATAAGTATGTAAGGAAAATTTAACCAGAGGAATTAGAGTTAAATTTAATACGTTGTGTGCTGTAGTTTCCTC
>NZ_JBTYKD010000365.1:0-48005 GCF_054880495.1 Nostoc sp. | reverse complement strand
TGGTCATTGGTCATTGGTCATTGGTCATTGGTCATTGGTCATTGGTCATTGGTCATTGGTCATTGGTCATTGGTCATTGGTCATTGGTCATTGGTTAGTAGTTTTACTTTTCGATTATTCAGGTGGCTAGCAAAAAATGAGGGCACAGCTAACTTGTAAAGTTACCAATACCCTCACATAGCTAAACTAAGTTTTTGCAGTAGCGTATAAGTCTAAGTTACTGCCTGAGCAACTACTCCCGAAAGTGATTCCTTTACCGCTTGCTTCAACAACTCGGCTTTATCGGTCTGTTCCCAAGGCAAGTCTAAATCACTCCGCCCAAAGTGACCGTAAGCCGCGACGTCCTGATAAAAACGTCCGCCTCGTTCACTTGGTAAGTTACGTAAGTTGAAGGTATGGATAATCCCCGCTGGACGCAATTCAAAGTGCTGGTTGATTAATTCCAGCAAGGTTTCTTCATCCACTTTGCCGGTGCCAAAGGTATCCACCAGAATGCTTGTTGGTCGCGCTACGCCAATAGCATAGGATAGCTGGATTTCAACTTTTTCTGCTAACCCGGCGGCGACAATATTTTTCGCCACATAGCGAGCTGCATAAGCAGCAGAGCGGTCTACCTTCGTGGGGTCTTTCCCGGAAAAAGCGCCGCCACCATGCCGTGAATAACCACCGTAGGTGTCAACGATTATTTTCCGTCCGGTCAAACCAGAGTCTCCCTGAGGACCACCAACGACAAATTTGCCAGTGGGGTTGACTAAAAAACGTGTTTCCTCATTAGGCTTAATGTCAATGTCGCCAAAAACAGGTTCGACCACTGCTGACCAGAGGTCTTGTTTAATTTTGGCTTGTACTGCCGCCTCATCTTTGATTTCCCCAATAGTGGCTGTATGCTGAGTGGAAATCAGGATAGTATCAATGCCTACGGGGCGTCCGTCTTCGTAGACTACAGTTACTTGGGTTTTGCCGTCAGGACGCAGGTATGACAATTCACCCGTTTTGCGGACTGCTGCCAATCGGCGGGCAATGCGATGAGCGAGACTGATGGGTAAGGGCATCAGTTCTGGTGTTTCGTTGCTGGCAAAGCCAAACATTATACCTTGGTCGCCCGCACCAATTTTGTCGAATAGTTCATCACTATCTTGCTCGCGGGTTTCGTGGGCAGTGTTAACGCCTTGGGCAATATCGGGTGATTGTTCGTCTATAGCCAGCAGAACGCTGGTGCTGTTAGCAGAAAAGCCATTATCAGCATTGGTATAGCCAATTTCGGCAATTTTTTTACGAGCGAGATTGACGAAATTTACATTGGCTTTGGTGGTTATTTCACCAGTGATTAGCACCAAACCAGTGTTAACTACTACTTCAGCAGCAACACGGCTGCTGGGGTCTTGTGTCAGTAAGGCATCCAGAATGGTATCAGAAATCTGATCGCAGATTTTATCTGGATGACCTTCGGTGACTGACTCGGAGGTAAATAGATATCGACGAGACAAAGGTAATTCCTCCTGACTTGAATTTTTTTCGCTGACTAAATGTCGGTATTTAGTTCAACTACTAATTTCTGAAATCATAACAATATTTATACTTCAGTAGTTAGTATCTTCTTGATATTGATAAAAACCACTAGTTATAAGGTAAGCATCTGTAAAAAAGATAAATGTATGCTGATTATTTTGTAAATAGAATGTATTTAATAACACAAAAAAAGGGGACACCCAGAAGCGCCCCCACAAGCTTTTAAACCTGAACCGCTAACTTTGCTTCTGTAGCTGTCAACCGCTCATAGGCAGCACGCATTTTCAAACCTGTAAGCACTTGGAAGAAACCAGTACCATTATTGGAACCTGGATACTCGCGGTGCTGGAGTAGCAAGTGAGTCAATTCACCCTGATATTTAGTAGATGTATTGCTGAGATGGGTTTCGATATAAATGACTTCTTCCAAGTTGTCAAATTGACCATCCACCTCTAATACTGAGACGTAACGACCGTAGTACACATCTGAACCGTAGTACAGTTGCATACCAGGGTAAGAACAGGTCAGCTTACGTCCACAGGGAGTCCAATTAATTGTTGAGCCTTCATCAAACAGGTAGGTTGGCTCAAAGCCTTCTTTATCTTCCCGTTGGAGCATACGTACCCTTAAGACTCGGCGCTCTGTGTCGTTTTTGATCAAGTTTGTGGGTAATACCTGGAGAACCACATCGGCAAATTCTCTTTGTGGTTCGATAAACTTTTCAAAGTCAGGTTTGCGGGAATTGATTTGCGCTAAGACATCTTCGTAGCGATGACCGCGTTCAGCCATATCTCGCTGAATTTTCCAGGCAATTTTGACTTCATCGCTAATGTCAAAATAAACACTGAAGTCGATTAGCGATCGCACCCGCTCATCATATAAAGGATGCAGCCCTTCCACAACTATAATCCGATTCGGCTCCACCCGTTCTGGCGGATCAAGCAAGCCGGTTTCGTGGTTGTAAATCGGCTTATCAATCCCTTTACCACTTTTGAGCGCTTTAATTTGCTCATACATCAGGTCAAAATTGTTCGCCCTGGGGTCTAGTGCTGTTATCCCGGTTTCTTTGCGCTGTTTGCGATCGAGCGAGTGATAGTCATCCAAGCAGATGACTGTCATCAAATCTTCACCAAACAAATCGATCAAACGACGCAAAAACGTAGATTTACCGCACCCAGAGTCTCCGGCTACTCCAATCAGTACCACGCGTTCCGGCTTATTTGTCATAAATCTCCTCTACAATACTAAAGTTGTCTCAATAATTTTTCACACAGCAGATTTTGAAGCCAGGAGTTTACCCCTTTGGTTTATCCTGCGTTCTTGCTACCCAGCACTGCTATAAGACACCAAACGGGTAGACAACAAAGTAATAAGCTGCTACCCATCGGACTAGCCTGAATGTTGGTGCCGGTAAGTATTTAATCCTAGTGGTATATTTGATTTTAACAGAAGGGGGTATCCCATACAAGATTTGCCCTCAAGAAGAATTAGCGTGGTTTATCAATGATTTAGTTGTTAATTTAAAAATGGGGATCAGTATCGCCCATAAGTGTTGCAGCGCTGTCATTCTCCTAGTTGTGACTCTAGATAATCAAGTCTATAAGGTATAATTTATTCTGGCAGCCAATTCTTTGACCTTGCTAAATTGTAATTCCGGCTCGACAATGTTTAAGATATTCAAAGCCAAAATCTATCTAACGAATGAGCCAACAACTTGCATTAGTCAAATTATTGGCTGTGAACTACTCACACTCGGCGCTTGCAGTGAGTGTGAGATTGCCAATTGATCGGGAATTGTCTGTGACATCAGAGATTTTTTACTGCACTTGCTAGTTAACGAAAAAAAGATTAAATTGACTCATTATTAACATTCTCCACGAGACTTATCCTTTACTTTAAAAGATGAACAGGTGTGTTTTTTGCTATGCCTGCATGTCTTTGGTGAGTGTACTTAGCAAGGCATTAATTTAATGATGCCGTTTTTCCTTCAAGGCCAGTTTTATGAAACGAAAATCCGGTAAACTAAAGCTGGCAAGGTAGGGGAATAGTTCTTTTTTTTGAAAAACGGTTAAGTAAATTATCGGAGTGCTAGAAGGAATGTACAATCAAGGTGCTGTTGAGGGTGCTGCCAACACAGAATCAGGTAGCCGCCTCTTCGTCTATGAAGTGGTAGGTTTGCGTCAGAGCGAAGAAACCGATCAAACTAACTACCCAATTCGTAAAAGTGGCAGTGTGTTCATCAGAGTGCCTTACAACCGGATGAATCAAGAAATGCGACGTATCACTCGTCTAGGCGGCACAATTGTTAGCATCCAGCCTATAACTGCTCTAGAGCCAGTTAATGGTGAAGCCTCATTTGGGAATGCTAACAGCGAAGTCAGCGAGTTAGCTACATCTGGGGAAACTGCTAGCAGTGAAGGAAATGGTAAAGCCACACCTGTGAATACTAATAGTGAAGTCCAAGACTTCGCTAAACCACTAGCTGAAGAACAGCTCAAGAAAGGCAACACCATGACTCAAGCGAAAGCCAAAAAAGACCACGGTGACGTTCCTGTGAACACTTACCGTCCCAATGCTCCATTTATTGGCAAGGTAATATCTAATGAACCGCTAGTCAAAGAAGGTGGTATTGGTATTGTTCAACACCTCAAGTTTGACATTTCTGCCGGCGATTTGAAGTATATAGAAGGTCAAAGTATTGGGATTATTCCACCAGGATTAGACAAGAACGGCAAGCCAGAAAAACTCAGACTATATTCCATTGCCTCAACTCGTCATGGCGATGATGTGGATGATAAGACAGTATCACTGTGCATCCGCCAGTTGGAGTACAAGCACCCGGAAACTGGCGAAACAGTGTACGGTGTTTGCTCTACCCACCTGTGTTTCTTAGAACCAGGGGCAGATGTAAAAATTACAGGGCCAGTGGGTAAGGAAATGTTGTTACCCCAAGATCCTGATGCTAATGTGATCATGTTGGCAACTGGAACAGGTATTGCGCCGATGCGGGCTTATCTGTGGCGTCAGTTTAAAGATGCAGAAAAAGCAGCTAACCCAGAATATGAATTTAAAGGATTCTCTTGGCTAATATTTGGCGTTCCGACAACTCCAAACCTCTTATATAAGGAAGAACTGGAAGAAATTCAACAAAAATATCCTGATAACTTCCGCCTGACTGCTGCCATCAGCCGTGAACAGAAAAATCCCCAAGGCGGTAGGATGTACATCCAAGACCGCGTAGCGGAACATGCTGATGAATTGTGGCAGTTGATTAAAAATGAAAAAACCCACACCTACATCTGCGGTTTGCGGGGTATGGAAGAAGGTATCGATGCAGCCTTAACAACTGCTGCTGCTAAGGAAGGCGTAACCTGGAGTGCTTATCAGAAGGAACTCAAGAAAGCCCATCGCTGGCACGTAGAAACATACTAAGTTAGTCATTAGTCATTGGTCATTAGTCACTTGTCCTGAGCGTTCGCGTAGCGTCTCGTAGAGAAGTCGTTGGCGTTCGCGTTAGCGTCTCTGAAAGAGAAGCCTCTCGTAGAGAAGTATTAGTTTTAGACCAAGGACGAAAGACAAATGACAAAGGAAGCGGGATAATCAGTAGGTAGGGCAAATGCTCTACCTACAATTGTTGTTGCTGAAATTGGGTGCAAAATTTGTGGGTGTGAAACTAGGAATACTGGGGTTAGGCACTGTAGGAACGGGAACAGTGAAGTTATTGCAAGATTGGGCTGGGCGTCATCCGTTGTTGCAAGAGATAGAAATCTATCGGGTGGGAGTCCGATCGCTCGATAAACCCCGTGCAGTAGAATTGTCTACGGAAGTCTTAACCACAGATTTAAAAGCCATTGTCAACGATCCGGCGGTGGATATAGTTGTCGAGGTGATGGGCGGACTGGAGCCGGCGCGATCGCTCATCCTGAAAGCTTTAAGTAATGGTAAACACGTAGTCACCGCCAATAAAGCAGCGATCGCCCGCTTTGGGGCAGAAATTTTCACAACTGCCAATCAAGCTGGCGTATACGTGATGATAGAAGCCTCTGTGGGTGGTGGGATTCCGGTGATTCAACCCCTAAAACAGTCTTTAAGTGTTAACCGTATTCACACTATAACTGGCATCGTTAACGGTACAACTAACTACATCCTGACGCGGATGCAAACAGAAGGTAGCAACTTCAGCGATGTTTTAGCTGATGCCCAGCGTTTGGGTTATGCTGAGGCTGACCCCACAGCCGATGTCGAGGGCTTAGACGCAGCCGATAAAATTGCCATCCTGGCATCATTAGGCTTTGGCGGACGGATCAACCTGCAAGATGTATATACTGAGGGAATTCGGCAAGTGAGCAAAACAGATATTGCCTACGCCGAAAAATTAGGATTTGTAATTAAATTGTTAGCGATCGCTAAACGTAATACTCCCTCATCGCCTCTCTCGATCAGAGTTCATCCTACTTTAGTGCCTCAAGCTCACCCTTTGGCTAGCATCAATGGCGTTTACAATGCCATTCTTGTTGAAGGAGAACCAATCGGGCAAGTAATGTTTTTCGGCCCCGGTGCTGGTGCCGGTGCAACCGCCAGTGCTGTCACATCGGATATTTTGAATTTAGTTGCTGTCCTCAAAACCAATACAGCAGTTGTAAATCCATTATTAGCTTGTGGACATCAGGAATATTGCCAAATTGCACCAATGGCAGAACTGACAACTCGGTTTTATGCCCGTTTCCTCACAAATGACCAACCCGGAGTTATTGGTAAATTGGGTACTTGCTTTGGGAATTATGGCGTTAGCTTAGAGTCAATTGTCCAAACTGGTTTTCAAGGGGAACTAGCAGAAATTGTGGTTGTTACCCATGATGTGCGGGAAGGCAACTTTCGGCAAGCTTTGGCAGAAATTCGGAATTTGTCAGCGATCGAAAGTATTCCTAGTTTACTGCGTGTACTTTGAGATTAATCCAAAGTGCGATCGCTCGGCATTGAACCAGAAGCCTAATGTTTTGGGACAATTTTCCCAGAAAGTCAACACCCTAGGTGGGGGTTAGGTTTCACGTTATATTTTCCACATAACATGAAAAGCTAGAGTAAGCATAACTTTAAGTATTGACTCATGACTTGACCAAGCAACAATGGTTAATAACTATAAAATTTGCAGAACAACTAATGTCATATCATCGGTGTTTTGTTTATCAGCACCGATGAATTCCTGAACTTGGTCAAATAGGTAATCCACAATTTCTTGTGGTCCATTGCAGTACTTACAAGCCGTGTTGAAGCCAGCCACAAAATTGTCTTCATCGAAGCGATCGCCACCTGCGGCAGCAGCATCGGTCAAACCATCTGTATAGTAAATAATTGTATCCCCAGGCTCTAATTGTACCTGGGCATCTTCATATTGGCTGTTAGCATCCAAACCGATTAACATTCCCAAAGTATCTAAACGGCTGACAGTTTTTGTTGCTGCGTGCCACCACAAGGGAGGATTGTGTGCCGCATTGCTATAAGACAAAATTCGCTTATGGGGATTATATTCTGAGTAAAATACCGTTACAAAGCGGTGGGAATTTTCTAAATCCGCATACATAACTCTATTTAAGTTTTGCAAAATTCTTGCTGGGGAATTACCATGTAGCACTTCTCCCCGTAGCATTCCCCGCATCATCGTCATAATTAGCGCAGCGGGGACACCTTTGCCCATGACATCTCCAATAACCAAACCCCAACGACTAGTTTCCATCCCGCCTTTGGTCTTCGGTTGAATCTTATTGTCAGTGGTAGCAAAAAAGTCGTAGTAGTCTCCGCCAACACGATTGGCAGGTTTACAGCGTGCCGCTACCACTGCACCAGGGATTGTGGGGCATTGACGTGGCAAAAGTCGCCGTTGAATTTCTGCGCCAATTTCTAGTTCTTGATCTAGGCGTTCTTTTTTTCTTAGTTCTACAGCTAGTTCATCGTTTTCGATCGCTACTGCTGTTTGGTCTGCTACTAACCTAACTAACTTTTGCCTAGTTTCTGTCCAACTATATTCTGGATCGCGACTCAAGACATAAAGCCATCCCCGTTCTGTATGCTTCACCAGAATCGCCGTACCAAAGATTTGCACATCTGGCCCCAAATAGCGATGCATCTGGTCATCTAAAGTCCCCGTGGCATTCGTTAGAGGGGCAGTATTGGGCATAAGCGTGATTTGACTGCTGGCTATTTCTAGCGCTTTGCGGATATTTTTTCGCTGGCGACTATCTTGCCAATGTAACTGTTCTAACCTGACTTGACCATTAGGTTTGTAGAGAAACAGGGCGCTACCGTCTGCATCTGTAACTCTTGTTGCCATCAGGGGGATTAGTTCCAAAAACTGATTCAAATTATTGAAACTTCTCAGGGCAAATCCTAAAGAACTTAGCAAATCTTGAATTTTGTTTTGTTCCCGGTGCAACCTTGCCACAAGTTCTTTTAGTGCTACGACTGGTGTGACATCCGTCGCGGCACTATTATTGTTTTCAGTGGGTTGAGAGGGCAGTTGAGACACAGGCACAAGTATTATTGCACTTTATATTGGCAGATTTTAGATTACTTATAAATCTTTTAGCTTTGGCATTGCTAAACCATATTTAGGCAAGAGTTGTCATTTTAGCAAGAGTATAAAGACGTAACAGGCAAATTTTATCGGTATTTTATTTGCTTCTTGTATTTCTGATGGAATATTTAGTAATTTCAAATCATGTATTTTTAGTCAAAACTCAACCCGTAAAAATTACTAGTTTTGGTGATAATTCAGAAAGCTTTTCATTTTTTCATAACTTAATTCTCAAAGCATATCTCTAAAGTCATAAAAATACTCTATTCAAAGAATAATTTCTAATGCTTTCAGAGTGACTGTTTGAGTAGAGGCAACTAGAAGACTAGAAGTTTTTTGAGTGAAAACCTCTAGAAGCGCTCAAATCAGGCTTGGTTTGGTAAAAAACAGACTTAGACTCATTCGGAAACCTGAGAATATCTAAATAAGTCTTCAAATACTTAATTTGTATACCATAATTGCCGGGATAATCGCCAAGATTTAGCTTTTCCATTCGGAATTTCTCGTTTTGCGAATTTTGAGTTGCTGAAGATGCAAAACTTAAACCCATTGAAAGTTTAACCATCAGAGTTCAAACCTCTCGATTTCCTCCAAAAAATATTTATGGATACTTTCGCAAGGAATATTTGAGAATACATCTGAAATCCATCCCACAATACTTGTATTTGTGGGGGTGAGCATCTCGCCTGCCCTTTAAATTGCTGCAAGATGCGAGTTTACGGCCTTTTGGATGTCGCAACTAAATGCCCGTGCTGCTACATTTAAAAAGCCTATTCAGGGTGTCAAAAAGGGCATTAGCTGGAGATTTTAGCAAAAGCCACCGATTGATTATGACAAATTCATGATTTTAGGAATTTATCTGTTTCCAGTATTTTGTTTCTAATTAGTTCAAGTGATAATACCAGATCAGTTACACCTAAATTTATCAGTTTGTCAAGAAAAATTTTTAATTCTAAATTTTTCAACTAGCCACTTAAAAGAGCTTCGACAAACTCATAGCTCGAAAAGGGGCGTAGGTCTTCAATTCCCTCGCCAGCACCAATAAAGCGAATGGGTAAACCTAGCTGCTGCACAACAGCAAGGGCAACGCCGCCTTTGGCAGTACCATCTAGTTTGGTTAAGACAACGCCACTCAGTTGGGCAGCTTGGGAGAAAACTTCGGCTTGCCGCAGTCCATTTTGACCTAAAGTGGCATCTAGAACCAACAGTGATTCTACTTTGGCATTTGGGGCTTTTTTGTCGATAATTCGCCGGATTTTGCCGAGTTCATCCATTAAATTTTTCTTGTTTTGCAGTCGCCCAGCTGTATCTATCAGAAGTAATTCGCTTTGACGTGCTTGAGCGGCGGCGATCGCATCAAATACAACTGCTGCCGGATCTGTATTCTTTCCAGGATTGGCAATTACTTCTACACCACTTCTACTACCCCAAACCTTCACCTGTTCCACGGCAGCGGCGCGGAAGGTGTCTGCTGCCCCAATCAAGCATTTATAGCCAGATTTTTGTCCCAAGTGGGCAATTTTGCCGATGGTGGTAGTTTTACCGGCACCATTCACCCCAGTAATTAACCAAATATTCAAGGTTTCTTTTTCTAGGGTAAAGCTAGTTTTGTGGGATGTAATGCTTGGCGCATCCAGCATATCCCGGAGAATTTTTTTCAGGTAAGCGATCGCTTCTTCAGGTGCAGTGACTTCTTCTCGAAGTTTTTTCTGTAGGGCATTGATAATAAAGTCTGTCGCCTCTACACCCACATCAGCTTGTAGGAGCAATGCCTCAATTTCCGTCACAGCAGCTTGGTTAAGTGGTCCTTGACCAACGATCGCCTTCAGTTGGTTAAGAATACTACGGCGAGTTTTGTCTAACCCTTGCCGGAGCTTTTTCAGCCAGGTAATTTCTTCAATAGAAACGTCTTCTGGACTTCTACCTTGAGCTGCTAGGACTTTCGCCGACCAGACAAACCCATCATCAAATACCAGCCCTGGAATTCCCTCTTCTGTCTCTGAGGTTGCAGCTATCGGCTGTACTACCTCCGGTTCTGGGACTTCAATCGCGGTGGCTATTAGTTGTTCCAGTTTGGCTTGCCGTTCTGCTGCCGCCCGTTCTAAGAAGGATAATGTAACTGGTGCTGTTGCCTCTGGCGTAGCTAGTGATTCGGTGGGTGTTGGTTCAACTTCAGTTGCCGTTAGTTCTGGGCTTTTGACATCTGGCTGATCAGCAATTCCTGCTACTGAGGAATCTTCTGTAATTTCTGACTCAGTAGCCCCTTGGATAACTTCTGGCTGTGCTGTTTCTACGGTTGTACTAACAGGTTCCTCAGTTGCTTCGGGTTCGGTGATTTGGGCAATTGCTGTTTCTGCGGTTTCAGATTGTGCTGAATCAAGTGGGGTTTCTACCACCTCAACTTGTTGTTTTTGCTGAATATTTTTGTAGGCAGCTTTAGCAAACGCCAACAAGTCTGCCGTTGTGTCTGGTGCAGTTTCAGCAGTTGGTGTTGACGTTTCGGCTGGCTCTGGTTGGGGTTCTTGTGCAGGAGGAGTTTCTTCCTGTTTCTGATCAGAGGAATCGTTATATTTACGACGGAACCAATTAAAAACCATTGCAGCAGTATTGGTTATATGAATTATGAGTTATAAGTTTAATTTAACTTGGACATTGGGCACTTGTACTGAGCGTTCGCGTAGCGTCTCGTAGAGACGCCGTTGGCGCAGGCTCTCGTAGAGAAGTATTGGGCATTGGGCATTGTGAAAACACTTTTTTCATCCCCTTGTCTCCCTAATCCTCCTCATTTGAATAATAAGTATAAAAAGCTACGCAGTTTTCTTCTGCTCACTGACTCGTCGCAAAACACCGTTAATAAACCGATGACCATCGTCTCCACTGTAGCGTTTGGCTAGCTCCACAGCTTCGTTGATGGCAATACTGTCTGGAACTCCTAAGAACTTCATTTCTGCCACAGCGATTTGCAGGATATCGCGGTCAATTTGGGCGAGGCGAGTTATTTGCCAATCTACTAAGGCAGTAGAAAGGAGTTCATCTATGATATGTCGATTTTCGTTGACGCTAATCACAAGCTCTTTAGCGTAATTACGCACTCCCTTATCCTGATTAGCTAGCTGAATCAATACTGGGAAATCAACTGCTGTACCCAACTGATTGATTGCTATCTGGGTGCAGGCGATCGCTTCTTGAAGCATTGTTCTGGCACTATTGAGGTCCGAGGCCCGAGTTTGGCTACTTAAGAGGCGATCGTTACTGCGTTGCAGTTCACCTGCGGCATTATTGAGGGTATCTTGCACTTCTGAGGTCAGGGTGCGTACTGCTCCTAGCAACAACTTCGATACTAATTGATCGTCTTCCAATTTATCTAATTTCTTGGGGTTGACTGGCAATTGGCTAATGCTTAAAAGCGCCAATTCACGAGCAATTTGCTGGGGTTTACGAGGTTGCATAAAACTGAGGGGTGATTGTGCGAGAACTGATTAACTTGGGAGGCAAACCTATAATTATATCAATTCTGGCACAGTAAAACAACAATATATATAATGTATTTGCTTATGACTTTGCTAGATTGATTTTAAATTTCTTCAACGGGAATAACTTGCTGCTTGATTTCGTCGTGTTTTGCATCCAGTGTGAGCTGTCTGGGGAAAACCAAGGACGGATTGGGGGCGACAATGCCGCCTGATACAACTATTTTAAAGGCATCTTCAATCGACATGGAGAGGTTCACTACCTCATCTTCAGGAACAACTGCGTACCATCCGGTAGTGGGATTCGGGGTGGTGGGGATAAAAACACTTAGCACGGGGCGAGACATCTGGGCTTGGATATCATTGCTGATTGCACCAGTCACAAAACCAATCGCCCAAATTCCGCGGCGGGGATACTCTACCAAAATTACACGGCGAAACTTGCCATTTGAATCTTTTAATATTGTTTCCAAAAGCTGTTTAAGGGTTTTGTATACCTGTCCAGCTAAAGGAATCGCCTGTAATAATCGCTCCCCAAAATCTAACAACCACCGCCCAGCAATATTCCGAGCCATCAAGCCCATTAAGAGAATACTTAGTAGTGGTACAGCCAAGCCTACTAGCAAATTCAGTATATTTACTAAAATAGGGTTTAACCCATCAAAGGGATTCAATTGTTTGGGAATTTGGGTGAGGAAGTTGATTACCCAAGTAGCAATGGTAATTGTCAGCCAGATAGTGGTTGCTAGGGGAATTACTACTAATAAACCAGCAATCAGGTCGTTTTTTAAGTCCTGTTTTAGGCGATCGATTACCAAGCCCCGATTCTCCTGTTTTAAGCTAGAGGAACTTTTGTTATTGCGATCCATCCCAGCAGATTCGTCAAATTCCGAAGATTTTAACTTTAGGCAGTTTCTGCTGCAAGTAACTGTCCAAAAGGCTAGCAAGTTGGCTGCTGCCCCAAAAACACGTACTTGTTGCTGGAAATCAGCTATTTTCCTATAAGCATACACATAGACAGTGAACTACCCACACTGACTTGGAGTACCATTTCGTTTTGTAAAGCCCTTTTAACTGTTTCAAACTGTAATACGTAATCCTTCTAATCTCCAGTCCGCTTTACACCACATCAGCCTGTGTAGTTTCAGAATCCGCGCACTGCAACTGTTGTATACTATCCTGTGCCAAAATTGCTGTTGCATCTAAATTAGGTTTTGGTAGATACTTCATTTCCCAAACTTTGAGTAAAATCAGATATTCGTAGAATGCCTGCAATGTACACCAAGCAAGTCCAGCGCGTCCATCTAGACAGCCGCCTAGGATAAAATACATATATATAAACCGTAGCAACGGTCTGGCGGGTAAACGCAAAGACAAATCTTTCAGGGCGCGGCGTTTTTCGATTTCCGATTTGCCAAAGAATAAATCTCGCCAGTTAACATTTCCCTGCTCTAATTGATACAATGTTTCTTGAGCTTCATCTGTAGAATAACGGTTGTGTTTTTCAATCCAACGGCTCAAGCCTTTGCTAGAAGTGTAGTGTGGGTATGTTTCTTGTAAAAAGCTAGTTGCACCCTCACAAACTTCCCGCTCAGTATGGCCGTAGTCTGTAAACCAGACTTTACCGTGGCGGAAGAGGCGCATTTGGTAACGGGGATACTGTGTGCTGTAGCGAATCCAATGATTCATGAACATCACACGTTCAGCCACGTAGTAACCGATGTAATCTGGATTCTGACTTGCCTTTTCCGATTCCGCGAACAGTTCTGGTGTCATGCGCTCGTCAGCTTCGAGAATGTAAACCCATTCGTGCTGCGGGGGGATAGACTCTAACATCCAGGTGCGTTGTCGTCCGTGGCTTTCAAAAGCGTGTTGGATGACGCGGATGGGATAGCGACTGGCGATTTCCACAGTGCGATCGCTACTGCATGAATCCACAACAATGATGTCATCAGATAGCATCGCCGATTCGATACAAGCAGCAATATCTAGCTCTTCATTATATGTGAGTATGTAAATTGAGAACATTAGCCAAGTTTTATAGTTATTTTACTCAGTGATAATTGCCTTTTTATGCTTATTGGGCACATGGCAGTGTGAGCCGTGAACAATTTTTGGATACGTCCTACTGCCATGCCAATAGTAGATTAGCGCGCGGTAGCTCTAGGTTTACCACCTTGTACAGTACCCCTACCTCTTAAGCCTGTCCAGCCAATGATAATGTAACCAATCGACAACAGCAAACTGCTAATGCCAATTCGCAGTCCAGACTTCCACGCAGTATCTTTAGCTTGTTGCTCGGCTTCGTCTCTGCGCTGGCGAAGTTGGCTCAGTTGTTGATTTTTCAGCGTCTGAATATCTGTTTGTTGTTCAATAGCTTTGTCAAGTGCTTGGGGATCTGTTTTAGCCTTCTTGAGTAACTCTTTGATATTTGCAGGAATTTGAGAGCTTTCAAGTGCTTGCTTATATTTTTGATCATCTTTGAGGATTTCACTAAACTGAGCTTTGGTTTGGTTTCGCAGCTGCTCTAGTTGAGCTTTTCCTTGGTCAGTAGTCAGTTGTGCTTGCAATTGCGAGAACCGAGTGTTTAGTTGATTTTCTGCCTGATCTGCTTCTTGAGTGATGCGGTTGAGTGTTTGAGTTTTAGCTTGATTGACGTTATTGAGGTGCAGGGGAAAAATCAGCAAGAACATCAACCCGAAAATAGTTGAGAGGATCAGGGCGGGAAATCTTAAATCGATACCTTGGGGGCGATCGCTTGCGGCATCAGCACCATCAATCCAATAGGCAGCAAACAGAAGCCCCAAACCTACTAAAGGAACAATTCCCCGATCAACTAGCGCTGTTGTCAAGTTGATTTGCCATACCCGATCAGTAGGTTGAAAGGGTAACAATAAAATGAAAAAGTCCACAAAAAAGGACAAAATGCAGATTATTCCAACTACCTTAAGTGTGAGGGCAGTACTCACGGAAGTAAAACGGTTAACCATAGTTTTTCAAACTGGCGGTGAATACAAGTGATGTTCATATTTAAAGCTACTTGAATATTGTGCCCATGACCGTGACTGTTGTGTAGAAACACAAAGCAGATTCAATACTGGTAAAGGCTATCTACTTGTTGGTTTTCAACTAGGCCACAGTAACATTTCTTATGGGCAGTGTCTTCAGAAAATTTCTAGGGTTGAGTAATCGGCATAACTCATGCACTGATGGCACTTGTCGCCACAGTAATGTTAATACTCCTGCAATCATTAACGGTAAACCCAAAATTCGCTCACGCCCACCCAACTGTTTGTAATAACTCAGTTGGTTGTACACTAGTGGTGTTAGCAATTCTTTCATCCGCGCTGCGATCACTTCGTTTTCTGGCGCTGGCATATTTCTGTTACGCTTGTGATCTGGATTTCCTACTCGTGGGTTCCCCATCACTTCTTCCCCAACAAATGCACCTCTTGACAAGATTACCTTTTTCTTAAGTTGTCACCAATATGCTCTGCATGGGAATGGCTGATTAGGGGCTGCTGCCTCTAGTTAAATATTTAGTGGGACTTAGACAAAAAACACCCATAAAAAAAGCCTCAAATTTATATACAGAGAGACCTTGACATCGTTTTGCTTAGTTGATTGATATATCTGGGTTTGAGCCGTTTTTGAGCATTTGGTGTATTTCCCTTACCCTGCATGGTTTGAGGCTTGTTTATCCCTCAAAAATGTTTAAGTCCCGTTAGTCAGAATTGAGTCAGAGGCTCAATGAATGCATTCCCATACGAAGTATGGGAACGAGGAAGGAGAGTGAGAGGTTTATCAAACTCGCATTAACTACAAGTGTTTGCTGAAGCCGAATTAACCTTTGTTAAATCGCTAGTGAATACTGCTGTGTATTGATAAGGTGATGCACCAGAACAAGTCATAGAATTTGTATTAGCACGACGGGGAGTCCACCATGAGGTTGCTTGCACAGTTAAATTTGTGCCATTCCATGACAGATTGTTGACAACTAAAGAGTTAGTTTTTCCATCAGTGGGCTTTTTGGCAGATAAAAATGTCGCATAGTTAACCTCGCCATTGGCTGGATTAATCCGCGCTATAACTGCGACTTTTGGCCCGCCTCCGCTACCATAGCTAGACAACCAACGCCCAGTGGCAAAGCGGCGAAAATCATTACCAGTTTGACTGCCAGTAGAAGAGTAAATGCCATATAAAACATTGTTGCCATCCCAATATAATCCATAACCTGTACCATCGTCATTTGTTGTTTCGTAATCACTACGACACCATGTTTTGATCCCATTATTAAAACGGATTGTCACAGGGTTTTTGTTATTAGATGATACTTGCTGATAACCAATGTAAATGGTTGTATTTCCATTCTTTACTTTTGGCCCGTTTTTAGTTTTGATTGTCGCTTCACTATCATTGCAACTGAATGTCACAGCATTACCGATAGATAAATTTACGGTTTGAGCAAAAACTGGATGAGCTTTTTGTGTGATTACTAAATCAGCTATTAATACTACCGATAGCGATAAACTTGTTAAATACTTCTGCAATTTTTGAGAATAAATCATGATATAAATTTGCCGAGAAAGGGTTAGGAAAACTTTGTATTGCTATAAATTACTCTTAGAATTTTGCTCATTCTGTATATCCCTTGCTAAAAGCTTTCGTAGTCTCTGCTTTCTTTCTGCTTCATGCCGTGCTGTAAGCTGTCGCGCATCTAAATTGTACTTTTTGGAGCCTGAAAGCCTAGCTGTGAGGCTTTCGGCTTGAAAAATTAAATACGTCTCAGCTTAGACGGTTTTAGCATTGTCCTCTGATACTTATTCTGCACTAGCTTTCAGGCGGCTTAACCTGCTTTTGCGGACACGTTCGCTTTCACGAATACCACCAGCTAGCTCATATTCACTGCTGTTTTTGCCATACTTAAAAGCAACGCCCCTGACTATCTTATCTGTAAGATTGCCCAAGGCTTTTTCCATCTCATCAATTTTAGTTTTGGCAGAGTCAATCATAGCTAAATCGATGTTATAAGCATCAAGCATAGTGCGTAACTGCTCAATTGATTAAGTTAGATTTTGCAAACCGCAATTATCACTAAAATCCATATTTGAATCAATTGCTTTCAGTCCGGCGGATCTCAATTCAGCTTTTTATAAAATACGGGATGTACATTTTTGACGAGACATAAATATATTCGTTAGAGAGGGTTATAGAATACCAATTCAGCAAGCCTGGAAGAGTCTCCCCCAATCCTTATAAGGTTGAGGAATTAGGTTTTTGATTACTGAATCAATGTTATAGAGTTAGTTTGACTTATTAAAGATGTTTTCTGCTTCAGTAAAATTCGTGAATAAATTTTATTTATTAAAAAGTAATAGATAAATCTGAGTAATTTCTCTTAATTCAAAATATTTTTTAGGTAGGGGCAATACCCTGCGGGAAGCTAAAGCTAGATGAATTGCCCCTACAGCGTGTAATTTTGTGTAAGTCCTAGTTGATGATGAATGTCGCGATGTTTTAAAATAGCTTCTCATAGAAGTGCGTAGATACCTAGCAGCTTCTCATCAGCAGTCTATGTGCGAGGCGCACTTTCAGGATGGAAAAAAGCTAGAGTTATAGTGAGTATTTCTGCTTAAAGAAACTATGCTTGGGTTAAAGCTTAATCTTTCCTAACTTTCTTTTTTAAGAAGGGAATTAGAGTAAGGGACTGGCAAATAAAAAATACTCAACTACTTATTGTGGGAAATCCCTAAGGAATAAGAATTAAATAACATACAATTTATATCCCTGGCCCACCTCACCCTCAATCCCTCTCCTTATAAAGGAGAGGGAAGCTAGAGATAGGATGAAGTTTTACATTTTATTTAATCCACGTTCCTAAGCTTTAATTGTTTATATTTTTGTAGCAAATAAATGCTGCTTCACCACGTCTAAGCGTGAACAATTCCAATAATCAACATGGGAGACAATCAAACCATCAGAGTTAAGACTTAATTCACTCCAACCAGGAATAGAAATCCGTGGCTTCCAGGGGAGAGGGGTATTCCAACTGAGTGTCCACTCAGTTTTTATTGTGTCTCCTAAATGTTGAATGTTATGTAAGTCCATCTTGGAATCTAAAAACCAAGTTTGGATAAGATTAATCATTTGTTTGTAACGTTTAACACCACGAAATTTATTCAGTGGATCTTGAAAATAAACGTCTGAGGCGTAAATGCTGTAAGTTTGATTTACTGGGAATCTATGATAGTCTTCTTTGAGGATTTCAATAATATCTATGATCATATAGCTATATCTGTAAATTGGTTTAATATGTAAAAGAGTTGTTCAAAAGTAGTCAGAACTAAAAGTCAATCATAGCTTGCAGAGAGTGCAACTTTGCAGTCTGTAGCTACAATTCTTGCCATACTGCTTGCTTTGAAATTAGTTTGCAGAGGTGATTAGTGACAAGAACCATATCAGTTAGGATTGATTGTCCAGGAAAGCGTGATTAAACACGCCTGCACGCTTAAAAAACACGCGATGCGTGTTTCGGCGCGATTATGTCGGTACGCCCTTTTTTGACACCGTGAGCTATCAAGTAAACCCGCTTCTACTATTCCTTCTAGCATGCTGCGGGCGATGCTTCATTCTGTTGAATAGCTTGAGCTAAGGTGGTGGCTTACTGGACAATTTCCAGCAGTAAATCTAACAACGAACACGCAGTGGGGGCGCACAGCTAAGTGTACGCCCCCACAAATGAATGTATTCCACTGAATTGAAATATCTGATTTAAATTATCGAATTGCTCAAAAACACGATGCCGATCGCACAGAAAGCGAAACCAGCAATGCTAATTTTCCAAGGTAAAATTCGGTTGATTTCTCCCATACCCATTGCAGTACCAATTTCTCTGGCACTCATGGCAACCACAAACAGAGTTAAGGTAATGCCTAATATGTAAGCAATTATTGGGATGATTCCTGCCCCAATGATCGATTCAGCATCAGCGTAACCCTGAAATAAACCAGCACTGATGCCCATCAGAACAAGTACTATAAAGTTTGGTTGATTTGGGATCATCAGCATGATACCAAAAACGATGGTAGAAACGGCAATGGCTATTTCTGTCCCTGGGAAATTTAGCTGGAATAAATGAATTATAATGCCCAAGACTGCTGCAAAGACAAAACCTCCAGTGATCGTTGCAGCGCCACGAACAAACACAGATGAGAGTAAGCCAATAGCAAGAATACCAATTAAACAATCCAAGCTAATTACTGGATCTGCCAGTCCCCAGAGAAACCCTTCCCAGCAGTTAGAGATGGTATGACGATCTGGTGTTCCATTCAATGAACTCAGTAAGCTAATTAAAATTAGAACTGCGATCGCTCCAATATGCCGATGCCTTAGCTTCAAGGTGTAAAATTCTCCCCAAGCACGGGATTCTGATAATTTAGTTTTGAACATCACCATCTGCCAAATTAGTTTTTTCGGTAATTTATACTACCCACATACCAAAACAAACTAACGTGGTAATTCGCCATTTCTCCTGTTGTCCAACCGACTCCCACAAGTGATTCGGCGATTATATTGCCTCAATTATCAAAAGTCGCTCTAGTTAAAGAACTAGCTAAGGAGTATACGCCGAGAAAAACCTTTGTGTAAATGGAATCAGCAAGACTTACCTGATCTTACTGAAATAGAACGCAGTCATGCGATCACGCAATTTCAAGCTAATGACAATTCATTCGTGCTAGATGTCACATTAGGAGAACGGGCATACTGGAATTCTTAAACAGCAGGGTAACATAGCTGTCATTGGTGTCAACTTAAGCCAAAACCCTATTAAAACCTCGTTTCCAGCCAGAGGCTGGAAATGCTGCTCATTGCGGCTCTGCCGCAAGTCAAGAGGCGGCAGCCTTAACATAAGCATTTCCAGTCGGAGACTGCGAACCAAAGAAAAAACTTAATTACGTTAGCGCAGCGTTAGCAGTCCGCGTACTCTTACAGAGAAGCAAGCTACGCTTTTAGCGTCTCGTAGAGAGCGTCATTACGAATTACAAATTACGAACTTGTACTGAGCGCAGCCGTTGGCGCAGCCTCTCGTAGAGAAGTATTACGAATTACGAATTATTTTAGTGCAGTAATTCTTCAACTTGATGCTGGCTCCACAAAGTTCTATATAAACCCTGTTGTTGCACTAGTTGTAAGTGATTGCCTATCTGAACAATTCTTCCTTTTTCCATCACAAAAATTCGGTTAGCAACTGCTGCCGCCGATAATTGATGGGTAATAAAAATTACTGTTTTACGTTCAGTACCACCAGAAAGATTTTTAAGGATTTGCGTAGCTGTTTGATTATCCACACTAGATAGGGCATCATCCAAAATTAACACTGGAGCATTGACCAGCATTGCCCTAGCTAAGGCAGTACGTTGTCGTTGACCGCCAGAAAGAGTAATACCACGTTCACCAACAATAGTTTCGTATTGCTGGGGAAAATTGTTAATTTCTGATTCAATTTGGGCAAGTTGAGCAACAGCTTCTACCTGTTTTTGTTCGGTAATTGGATCACCGTAGCGAATATTATTTTTGATTGTAGTGCTAAATAGAAAGCTATCTTGAGGAACATAAGCGATCGCACCTCGTAAATCAGCCAAAGCTATCTTAGTAATATCCAACCCATCTAAAAACAATTGTCCTGATTCAATATCTAACAAGCGCGGTAAAGCATTTGCCAAAGTGGATTTCCCCGAACCAATTGCCCCAACAATCGCCACGGTTTCTCCCGGAGCAATAGTGAAGTTAACATTTGCTAAAGCTGGAGTAGTGGAACCAGGGTAATTGTAGGTGAGATTTTTAGCTGTCAGTTCTCCTTTGAGTTCAGCCACTGGTAGATATATCGCATTGGCTGTGTCTTGAATTTTCGGTGTGACAGAGAGAATAGATTCAAGCCGATCAATACTAACTTCACCCCGTTGGTAGGCTGTAATTGTGAATCCTAAAATGGCTGTGGGAAAAACTAGACGCTCTACATAAATTAACAGTACTAAAAAGTCGGCAACCTTAAGAGTACCAGAAGATATCCGCGCCGTCCCTAACCAAATGATTATCAATGAACTGATATTAGCTAGCCCAACAATTAGCGGAAACAGTGTATTTCGGCTTTTTGCCAGTTCTAAGTTAGCCACTAATAGCTGCTGATTTTTCTTGGCAAAAGCTCGACGCTCGTTTGCTTCTTGGGCATAGATTTTAATCAAGGCAATGCCACTGATATCCTCTTGGATGAGTTCGCTGATGTCCGAGAGTTGCTCTTGGACTTTTACTTGTTGTCTGCGTAAGCGATCGCTAAATAAACTCACCAACAAGAGTATAAAAGGGTACACTGCCAGGGCGGCTAGAGTGAGATCCACGCTAATCGCCAGCATTACAGGCAGTGTCAGGGCGTAAGCAAACACCGTATTTGCCAAACTCAAAACCGCAAAACCCAACAACCGCTTAATATTGTCCACATCACTGGTAGCTCGACTAATTAAATCGCCAGCAGTATTACTGGCAAAATAAGCCGGTTCGAGTTGGAGTAAGTGTTCAAAAATCCGTTGTTTCAGGTCAAATTCTACCTGACGTCCCACCCCAAATAGCCAAATGCGGGACGCCATCCGCATGAGCCACATCGCGGAACTAAGCAAGACAATCCTGACTACGTAAGGTAGTATTTGGCTCCAGGTGAAGGTTGTCGAGAGTTTATCAACACCATCACGAATCAACAAAGGGATATAAACGCCCAGTGCATTGACAGACAACAAAGCGAGAATCCCTAAGGAAGCCTCCCGCCAATGGGGTTGTAGGTAAGCAATGAGTTTAGCGATTCGTCGAGATTTTGCCATTAAAGCAATTTTGCAACTTTATCTGGTAGTCCTAGAAGGCAGCTATGTAGAGGGAATATCGAAAGAAGGGGAATGGGGAATGGTAAAAACTATATCTTTGTCCCGCTATGCTAACGCCTCTAATCGGCGAAATAATCCTTATCTTGAAAAGTTGTTCCTGGGGAAACCCCCATGATCAGACTTTTCGCTGTGTTATGGGGAAAGTAAAAAGCTATAAAGGTGTGGTGGGTGCTTAATTCAACCCTTTACCCTTCTTGTTTGTTTTTATTACCGTTGAACACGCAAGAACCTGTAAATTTCAAAGAGATAACTTTCCCAAGTTCTTGTTGTCAATTGCAACGTTTCCGCATTCGGTACAAAGTCTTCAAGTCGTAAACCGCGTGTGCGAATATCTCGAAGATTTCCTTGTAATAGGTAGGGAGGCACTCTCAAATTATAAGAAAGAATGCGATCGCCTGTCACATCGGAGATGTTCGCTGTAGTGCTTGGTTGCCCTAATGCCACCAGTGTCCCCGATGTTGGTGCAGCAGTTGCAACATAAGTTTCACTTGCCATTGCTAGAGGTGCCCGATAAAGAAAATAGGCGACTGCTGGTGTACTTGCCAACAGCAAAATTGTCAGTGCCCAACCGATTAAGTATCCTCCTGGTTTCTCTATCCCACCTCCTTTGATTCTCTGAGCTGCAAAAATCATCATTAAAATAGAGGCTCCTAAAGGCTTGAGTGGAAAAGACAGCAACCTCGACAACGACGCCACAGCCGGTTCATTCGGGTTAACAAATGATAGGGCGATGATTACCAGGATAACGACTAAGATTAATCGTCCGACAAAAGTTCCAGAGGGATAAAATCGCTGGAACAGAGAATATACGATAGTGCCAATCAGCAGCCACAGCAGTACCCGGCTTAATAATAGAAACATAGATTAACTCTCAAATTTTCTGGTGCAGTGAGCCAGTGTGGTGGTGAGGCAGTCCACCTTATATAAGGGTTTCCACGCCACCTGCTTCAACTTTGGGAACCCTCGCAACGCAGTGGCTCCCCAGGAAAAACAGCCGTGCATGGTTTCCCTGGATAAAACAACTAGCGACTTCTTAGCGTTAGCGACGCTAGGAGCGTCACCCGTAAGGGTCAACCTAGAGGTTTCGGAAAATGGATTTATTTTATTGTCAAATTGTAATCGCACTGTTTGACTTAAAATATCTCAACCCTCACACCCAAAGACTACCGTCGTAGTGATTCTAGTGCAATTTTTTGACACTGCGTCTATTATTTATAATTTTCCACAAGAGTAATGTGGCACCGGTAAACTAAATTAATTGAGTAATCCACTCAAAAGGAAAAACTATGTCGCCTGGAAAGCCTACCATTTTGGTAACGGGGGGAGCTGGATATATTGGTTCTCATACGGTGCTTGCTTTGAAGCAGGCGGGTTATAAGGTTGTCATCCTTGATAATCTAGTCTATGGGCATCGTGACCTGGTAGAAAAGGTTTTACAGGTAGAACTGATAGTAGGGGATACAGGCGATCGCGCCTTGCTCGATCACCTCTTTAAAACCCGCGATATTGCAGCTGTGATGCACTTTTCTGCCTATGCCTACGTGGGAGAATCGGTGACTGATCCTGCCAAATATTACCGAAATAACGTCGTTGGCACTTTGACGCTGTTAGAAGCAATGCTGACGGCATCTGTGAAGAAATTTGTCTTTTCTTCTACCTGTGCTACCTACGGTGTACCTGAATTTGTACCCATTCCAGAAACCCATCCCCAAAATCCGATTAATCCCTATGGCGCTACAAAACTGATGGTAGAGCGGATTCTCTCTGATTTTGATGTTGCTTACGGTTTGCAATCAGTGCGTTTCCGTTATTTTAATGCTGCTGGTGCTAATCCCAGTGGCTTACTGGGCGAAGATCACAACCCAGAAACCCATTTGATTCCCTTGGTGCTGATGACAGCTTTAGGCAAACGAGAATCTATCTCAATTTTCGGCACAGATTACCCTACACCCGATGGTACTTGTGTTCGTGATTATATTCATGTTAATGACTTAGCAGATGCCCATATTTTGGGATTGGAATATTTATTAAAAGGTGGGGATAGCGAAGTTTTTAATTTAGGTAATGGCAGTGGCTTTTCTGTCAGAGAAGTAATTGCCGCCGCCGAACAGGTAACAGGAGTTTCGATACCAGTAGAAGAACGCGATCGCCGTCCTGGCGATCCTCCAATTCTCATTGGCACCAGCGATCAAGCCAGAACAATTTTAGGCTGGCAACCTCAGTATCCATCTATCCAAGATATTGTTGCTCATGCGTGGCAGTGGCATCAAAAGCGACATAAATAAAAGTTTGGAGTTTGGAGAGACGCGATTAATCGCGTCTGTACAGGAGTTTGGAGTTAGTAAATTTTAGATTTTTCCTTCAATCAAAAATTCAAAATCTAAAATAGTTAAATCTTGAATTCATAACTCTCAACTCCTCACTCTTAACTACTCCCCACTCCCTCTCATGTTTTGCAGTACAACAAATAAGATGCCAATAAATCCGAGGATTGGAAGTGCGATCGCCCAAAGTGGTAATTTTTGAGATTCACCTTCTCCTAAATCACCATTGACATCTTGCCGATTCCGTGAATCATCTGTAGAGCCATCTGCCACAGTCACTTCAAATTTCAACTTAAACGGTTTAAATCTTGCCCCAGAAACTGGTTTACCATTTAGTTGCAACTCATAAATCCCTGGCTTGGGAAAAACAACTTCCGCACCTGGGATGCCTTTATAGCGTTCAGCCGCCACAGGTTCTAACGCTGGTTCTAGGAGTGGTGGCTCTCCGGCTGCATAGGGTTTGGCATAAACAGCTAACCGACAATTACACTGTGCCAAGGGAATCACCTTTCCACCTCTGCGGGTAAGTGCAAACCAGGTTTGGCTAGGTTCTCCAGCACTGGGATTATCATTTGGTTCAATGTGGAGGGTGGCACCTACATCTGCGGCTACCTCCACCTGATGAGCAGCAACAGGGTAAAGATTAGTTATCGATATAACTAAGGAACCCAGGAATAATAAATACTTGATTGTTCCTTTGTTTAGGTAATCTCTTTGTTTTTGACTCGTTGGGATTGAGCCAAAAAACAAGGATGATTTACCGCGATTTGGTTGGGGGGACATAAAACTTTTCTACGGCTAACTTTGACCAAAAAAAGCGCGAACGTACTAGCAAGACACAGAGGGTAACAATTACCATTAGTACTGCCGCTAATTTATTTCCCCAAGTTGATTCCAAGGAACCCAGGTAATGGGAACCAATCAACACAGTATGAATGGCACTCAAGAGCAAAGCTGGCACACCCAATAGATGAATCTGTCGCCAACGCTTGCCCAAAGATTTCTGCAATGATTCCCAACTTGTAAAAGCGGCGGGGGACATTAATAACAATGCTACAGCACCCGCAGCCATACCCCACTGAAATTCTGGCGGCATAAAATCAAAGGCGGTAAAATTCCATTGCAATGAGTGTTCGATCATGTGGGCGGTGTGAACTACAGAAAGCACAAAAGCTCCCACTCCCAAGCCCCGTCGGTAACGCAGTGGTGATGCCCACAAGCCACTAATGGGACGCGCAATTAACGCCAAGATTAAGCAGATTAAGGCGGCGTGTCCGGTGTAATCTACCATTGTGTCACCAGTCCGCAACAAGGTGATCACGCCAATAATCAGTGTCACCCAACCGCCTAATCGAAATAACTGACTGCGCCTATCTTTACTTACCAATGATGTAGAAACGCCTACGCCTAGCATCGTGGGCAGGGTTCCCAAGCCAAAAGCCAGCATAATTGCCCCACCCATCCATAAATTGCCAGTTTCAGCAGCTTTAATTTGGGCAGCATAGAGGAAACCACAGGGCATTAAACCCCAAGTCATCCCTAAAAGCATTGGCGTCCACCATTTGGCTTTTAAGGAAAGCTTAACCATTCCTGTGCTGAGGCGATCGTGTAAACTACCTTGCAATAGGGGATGTAATACGGGAATGTGCGGCAGCAAATCGGGTTTTACTTGTCCTAAGCCAAACCAAATCAGCATTACACCAGTCAAAATTGCCATCCAACGCCGTAAGTCGCTGCCAACACCCGCTAGCTGTCCACCTTGCAGCAATACCGAACCTAGCGCCCCAATGCCAGCACCGACTAGACCATAGCTCAACATCCGCCCCAGATTTAACAGGATATGAAATTTTAATTGCTGTTGCCAAGTGTCGGACTTTTCTAAAGGTGATGTCTGTTTCGGCTGATGAGACAGAGAAAACGCCACCGTTAGGGGGCCACACATCCCAAAGCAATGGCCAAAACTCCCCAGGAAACCCAGGATTGCGATCAGCAACAAATCTACCATAAAAAAAGTCCTGAGTTCTGAGTCATGAATCCTGAGTGTCAGAATAAAGATTTTGAAGAATTAAGAAGAAATTCTTTTCTCTTCTTCTTTGCTCAGTACTCAGCACTCCTCTAGTGCGGCAGTGTAAGTTAAGTTGCGATCGCTGTCAAAAGACGAACTGTCAAACTTGATGTTTATTCTAGGAAAGAAAGCCTGAGTGTAAAACTCCCTACACACAAACTTCTGAGAGCCACTGCTGCTTACCTTCTGGCGCGGGAGTGGCTTCACTCGGTATCCATATTAATGAGAATACTTAACCCGGATTTCTCACGAGTGAGAAAAAACGACTTGGATTAGCAAAATTTGAAATGATTAGACTACTTCTATTGCTTGTACTGAGCGTTCGCGTAGCGTCTCGTAGAGAAGCCGTTGGCGCAGCCTCTTGTAGAGAAGTATTGGGCATTGGTATTTACAAATGACAAATGACAAATGACTAATTTTGAACTTCCGGCAACCAAATAATAAACGTAGTCCCCGGCGCATTGGGTGAAGTTAGCTGAGAGTTGATTGCAGGGCTGAAAACCTCGATTTCGCCCTGCATTTGCTCTATTAATTGTTTGGCGATCGCTAACCCCAAACCTGTACCTGGGATATCTGTTTGCGCTTGTACACCCCGATAATGTCGTTCTCCAAGATGCTCGAAATCTTGGGGTGGAATGCCAGGACCGTTGTCACTGATGACAATTCCCTGAAAATTAGCTTTTTCTTCCCCCGCCTGAATTAAAATTTTACCCCCAGTGGGAGTGTATTTCAAGGCATTATCGATGATGTTATTTAATACCTCTCGTAATGCTTTGACGTTGGCACGTACTAGGGGGGAATTCTGTTGAATTTCAGTTATTAGTTTTAGCTTTCGCTCTTGGGCGATCGCTTGGGCTGATATCAATAATGGTTCTAATATATTTGCTAGCGAGCAGTCAACTGCTTTATCTCCCGTTCCTGGCAATAATAACGGCGGTTTAGCAGATTTTTGGATAGTTGCTTCTACAAAAACTTCATTTTCCCCCAGATGTAGTGGTGCTAAATCTGCCTCTGTCAAGTCAATTACTTGATCAAATTGTTGCAGCAGTTCTTCGAGGCGATCGCTTTCCCGCACAATACTATTTGCCACATTCCGGTTCGCGTCCGCTGGTTGCAGTCGTTTCAATAGCAGTTTGCCAAAAGTCCGCAATGCCGTTAATGGGTTACGAAACTGATGCAACAGGTTATCTAGCAAATCGCGCTGTTTTTCTTGGAGAATTTGTTGCTCACGCAATTGCTGCTCAAACCATGCCCGTCGCTGATCTAAAATACAAGCGATCGCTAACGTTTGGGCTATCTGTTGAATCTGACTTTCCTCGTGTTCATTCCATACGCGGTCTTCCCTACCTGTCACCAGTAACCCCATCATCACACCCTCATAGACCAGAGGTAAAACAATTTGGTTGCCACTAAATAAGTATTCCTCTTTTAGATGGGGCCCAGAGGCATCTGGTATCTCCGACTCCCGTGACGAAGTTGGAGATTCTGACCTTGGTGTTAATAACCTTCTCTGAGTATGGGGTAATACAAACACATTTCCAACTTGAAGTTGCTTGTGTACGGTCGCTTCCGCAGTCTCCTCCCCCGGCGGTAATAATGCTGTTTCCGGGTAAATCACCACAGGAATCAGTTTGGCCTCACCTGAAGGAGTCTCTACCAATTCTTGTGTTAGGTACACAATACTTAAAGTTGCTCCCAGCCCTTGGGTTAGCAGCGCTATTTGCTCTCGACACAGAGCAAGAAAATCGGAACTGGCAGACATTAACATTTTTTAGCTCTTGCTCAAGATTACAGATTTTGAGGCATGATTAAGAGAGGATACTTAGTTTTTACCTCACTCATTTCATAAAGCTTAACTAAAATCTTCTTCGTGATGGTTTCTACCTGGGGATTATATCCTTATGTGATTTTATTTTCTCTATCTTCAAAGATATTAATTTTCTTATATGAAAAGGTTAAAAACTATTGATATTTTGAACTAGAACCTATATAATGACGACAAATTTTGTAGCTATTACTACAATCTCTAGCTTGAAAGAGGAGGACAAGATATTGGCAAGGAGACGCAAAAGGAAGAGTCGTCGTCGTCAGGAAGGACGGCGGATTCTGGAACATGTGCCTCAATATAGCATCGAAAGTGGCGAAGAAAAACCTGTGACAGCAGCGAGAAGATTCATTCAAGCTGAAGGTATCTTGCCACCTGCGTTGCTACTGGTAAAACGAAATGAACACACCACAGATCGTTATTTCTGGGCAGAAAAGGGACTGTTTGGTGCTCAATACGTAGAGGAAAACCATTTCTTGTTTCCTAGCTTGAGGGTGTTAGAACCTTCACCAGGTCAAGAACCTCTTACTTTAGCTACTCGGTGAACCATAGATGGTCATCTTTGGCATTGAATGATGGCTTCTGACTATCATTAACTGGCAAAATTGCTAAGTTTATGCAAAATTTAATTTTTTTTTAGTTTCTAGCTGATTTGCCAGTCAAGCTAGTCCAGGTAGTTAGAAAGTCAACTTGTCTCAAACCACGCTAAATAGCATGGGTTGATGCTATTTTGATGATGCAAAAAGGAGTGAGTATAGAGCCAAGCGTGTTTAAAAGCGCTAGTGAAGTTGCGCTCTTATGCCGTGGATTGTTAAGCAAGCTCTGTCAACAAATTTAAGTTAATGAATTTAAATTTTTCCCCACGACATAAGTTGTGGGGAAAATTGACAAAGCAGCAGCCTTGATTTCCTCCTTCCTACTTTGCATTGCCTAAAGAGTAGGTCAGGTCAGAAGTCTGCATATCATAGTCAAGAGATGGTTACAAAAATCAACAATTATTCACCAGCCTTTAGCTGTAGAGTCCTCTGTAACTCACTGACTTCATCTCGATGGCCAACTACAGTGATCTTACTTGAGGAGGTTTGGTCGCTCTGAGTTGTTTCTACTTTCAGCGACACCTTCTCAAGTCTTCCAGATTTTTGCCAATAAAATAGACCGCTTAAAGGCGACAGCAGTACCATAGCCAGAACAAGGGTACTGAGGCTAGGAAAAAGCAGGGACACGACTAATGATAGACAAACAATACCAGTAGCTGCTAGTAGAGTTAGAAATATAGCTAAGAACCAGCTGGGGCGAACATTACCTTCAAAAGTCACCTGGTTTTGTTTTCGGTCTACCCCTGCCACTCGGTAAGACCGCGATCGAAAATACTCTTTTAATTGAGACATTAAAGCAGCTTCGTCTCGCTCAGATACCAGTTGTGCTGTTTCTGTGCGGTCTTTAGTCGAGGCACGAATAAAGAAAAACAGTCCAACCGATAACAACAAGGTTAGCAGGAACGTAGATGGCAGAATAGCAGTATCCATAACTAATTGTTAGTGTTTGATTGGAGGAGACTTATTCATTATCAATTATTCGTTATACCAATTTGAACAATGATTGTGACAAATGCAGCGCCAGTGGGATGATCAGCGACTCTTGCACAATCCAAAATCCTTCGACTGACTTGTACTGAGCGACGTCGTTGGCGCAGCCTCTCGTAGAGAAGTAGCGCTCACGCCGTACTCCTTCTCTACGAGACGCTCTGCGAACGGAGAAGCAAGCTATGCGTAGCGTTCTGCAAGAAAGTCTAAAATCTCAAATGGTATTACTTTCTCGCATTAATGTAGTTTTGCCAAAGAAAAACTAAATCCTGCGCTTGAACTTGCCATTCGGGAGAAACTTGGTACATTCGCCTGGGGCGTCCCCGTCCTTCGAGTTTCTTCCAATATCCACTGATTGCCCTTTCGTCTTCCAGAAATTTGATTGCACTATAAAGTACGGTATCCGAAAGCCTATAGGTGGGATATTCAGTTTCTAATTGCTCAATCAACTCGGTTCCGTAGGATTCATTTTGTAACAAAACAGACAGTATGTAACAAACTGCAACTTCCTGACAAAGGTAAGTTGGCGGAGGATTCTCAAAGAATTGATATATATCCTCAAGTTTCATAGTTAGTGAATGGCTAAAAAAATGCCTTAGGGTAAGCTAGACAATCTTTGTAGTCAGTATACAGTGCTACTGCTAAGTCAGTAATATAGATAAAGCTACTTAGACTAAATTTCCCAAGCGTAAACACCAAATAATTACCCACGCCTGTGAAGTTGTGGGACGAGTTTGCAAGTTGTAGGGGCACAAAATAGTGTACCTCTACTCAAGCTCGATACGGTGTGGTGAGAAGCGAACAGACAGTGGCGAAGTCACTACCTTGGTGTTAAGTGATGTCGTTCTGGTTAGAACTGCTTAAGCAATAAAATGCCATCGAAGAAATTTTACAGGTAAAATCGAATTTTGTCTGTAAAACTTAATAAACACTTTGTTTTACAGTAATTTTCCGAATGCAGATTCTAAAAGTTTAAGGTAAGGGATATGTCTGGGTTAAAGCTGCTACGCCTGTGGACACATCTAAGCAGTAATCATTTCTGATTTTTTCGACTTGAGAATCTCTTGTCCGATTTGGCAAGTGTGATAGTAAATTTATCAAAGAAGACGCTGGGACGAGGGGAAACAACTCTCCGTGTCTCCGTGTCCTCGCGTCCCTTAATCAAGCGCCCAGCACATTGGTTCACAGTATGTCAAAAACTCCCGATGCCCGACCATCTTCCTCAACTCTTAGGGCGATTGCCCAAACTTTTCGCCTTACAGGTTGGATTAGCTTCTGGATTCAGCTAGTACTAGGCGTTGTTTCTAGCATAATTGTGCTGCTGTTCGCCGTCTTTAATCAAAGAACTGGCAGTCCTAGTAATAATCCTGGGACTGGTTTTGGCGTATTTTTAGCAATTTGTGGACTGGTCATTTTGGGTGGGGGGATTTATTTAGCTTACCGTTACACTAGAATTGGCAAGCAACTGGAATCCTCGAATCCCAGCAATCGCCCTCGGAAAAGCGAGAGTGTGCAAGTATTACGCTTAGGGCTGTGGGTGAATTTAGGAGGAACGCTGGTGACTCTTTTGGGGGCGCAAGCGATCGTTGGGACACTGGTAGCAAGATCCATATCTCCCCAAGCTATAACGACCCAATTGTTTGACCCAACCCGGATTATTAGCGGTCTAGATATGCTTGTGGTACAGGCAAACACCAACACTGTTTCAGCCCACTTTGCCGGGCTTGTGGCGTCACTTTGGCTACTCAATCGCATTAACCGAGCTTAACGTTACCCTGCGGGAGGAAAGCTACGTCCCTCAAACGCCACTTGCTTTAAGTCCGCAGAGCCGCCCAACGCAGTGGCTCCCCAACCAACCCCGAATTATTTATACCCATTATCTGCTTTCCTAGCCCTGGCAGTGATGCTAGGGTAAGATTCTGATCACAGGTTAAGACTGATTTTTCTAAAAAACTTTGTTTTTCCAGTCACAGCAAACCAAAATTACTATATGCTGGATGCTTGTGTAGTAACTGTATTAACAAGAAGATAGTAGGCTAAAAACTGAGAAAAATCTGTGCTGGATATCAAGCAAATACGGGAAAATCCGCAATTAGTTCAACAACGCTTGGACAGTCGTAGTGGTAAATACGACATCGAACCGATATTACAGTTAGATCGGCAACAACGGGAACTTGAGGGGAGGCGTAGTCAACTCCAAGCTCGTAGCAACGAAATCGGTAAAATTGT
Organism: Nostoc sp.; assembly: GCF_054880495.1. NCBI lineage: Bacteria > Bacillati > Cyanobacteriota > Cyanophyceae > Nostocales > Nostocaceae > Nostoc > Nostoc sp. The sequence continues at coordinate 16,500 of NZ_JBTYKD010000365.1, read as the reverse complement.
CGGGCAAAAGATTAAATCTGGGATAAATCCTCAAGACTCGGAAATTCAAGCTTTGCGGGATGAAGGTAATTCTCTCAAAGCGACGTTAAGCCAACTGGAACCGCAGGAAAAAGACCTGAAAGCTGAAATTGCCCAACTTGTGTTGGCACTTCCCAATTTACCAAGCGACTCTACACCCCTTGGTAAGAATGAGGAAGATAATGTAGAAGTGCGGCGTTGGGGTGATGAGTATATTCCCCAAAATCAGAATATCCTCCCTCACTGGGAAATTGGCGAAAAGCTAGGTATTTTGAATGTTGAGCGAGCTGTAAAAGTTGCCCAAAGTCGCTTTGTGGCATTGATAGGCGCTGGTGCAGCACTGGAGAGGGCATTAATTCAATTTATGCTGGCTCTCCATACTCAAGCTGGGTATGTGGAAATTAGTCCGCCGTTGTTAGTTAATACCGAGTCTTTGACGGCGACCGGTCAGTTACCCAAGTTTGCTGAAGAAAGCTTTAAATGCGCTGATGATGACTTGTGGCTGATTCCTACGGCGGAAGTTCCAGTTACAAATCTCTACCGGGGTGAAATTCTCGCTGCAGAAGATTTGCCTATTTACCACTGTGCTTTTACTCCCTGTTTTCGCCGCGAAGCTGGTAGCTATGGGCGCGATATGCGGGGATTAATTCGCCTGCATCAATTTAACAAGGTGGAAATGGTGAAGTTTGTCGAACCCAGTACGTCTTTTGATGAACTGGAAAAATTGGTGGGGAATGCAGAAGCAATTTTACAGGCGTTGCAGTTGCCTTACCGAGTCGTAAATTTAAGTAGTGGAGATTTGGGATTTGCTTCTACCAAAACTTATGATTTAGAGGTTTGGTTGCCCTCTTCTGGCAAATACCGCGAAATTTCTAGCTGTTCTAATACTATAGATTTCCAGGCGCGACGGGCTGATATTCGCTTCAAAGAGGCGGGGAAGAAAGGTACCCAGTTTGTACATACTCTAAATGGTTCGGGTTTGGCGGTGGGACGGACAATGGCAGCAATTTTGGAGAATTATCAACAACCTGATGGGACGGTGAGGATACCAGAAGCGCTGCAACCTTATTTTGAACAGGGAGAAACGTTAGGTTTTTCATCGCTGCAAAATTTACAAAGAGTTCAAAAGTCACCAGTTGTACCGCAAATTTCGCAACCAGTCTTACCAGAACGTATTTTAAAGCCAACGATACAATTCCAATACCGTTATATTGTTGATTTGCTGTTTTGGCTCCCAATCGCCTCTTATGTTGTGTGGGTAATACTATCATTGTTGTTTTAGCAGAAAAACCAATCTGACCAAAACTTACATTTGGAGTATGTGGACAAAATGGTGCGTTACGCTGTCGCTAACGCACTCTACTGGCCTGGCAAGCTAATAGTGCATTAGATAGATATAGGTAGTAGGTAGGTTGGGTGGAGCGGAGCGCAACCCAACACATACATATCAGGATGTTGGGTTACGCAAAGCCTCCACCCAACCTACAATTTTTTTGCAACAATTTAGCCTTGTCACGCCACTACTAGCTTTAGATGTTAGAACCAGATACGAAAAATCGAACTATGCCCAATGCCCCATGCCCAATGCCCAATGCCCCATGCCCAATTAGAATGGAGATAACTATAGCTTAATATCTTCACTAATTTACTCTATGTCAGTTTTAGCAGCGATCGCAGTCTTGGCTGTTTTGATTTTGGTACACGAGTTGGGACATTTTGTTGCAGCCCGTTCTCAAGGCATTCTGGTTAACCGTTTTTCTTTGGGTTTTGGCCCAGTTCTTTTTAAGTACCAAGGTTCACAAACCGAATATGCTGTCCGCGCTTTTCCCTTGGGCGGCTTCGTGGGCTTTCCCGATGATGACCCCGATAGCGATATTCCACCCAATGACCCGAATCTGCTACGTAACCGTCCAATTTTAGACCGGGCGATCGTCATCAGTGCCGGAGTGCTCGCAAATTTAATATTTGCTTACTTGGTGTTGGCTCTGCAATTGGGTATTGTCGGCATTCCCAAGGAATTAAACTATCAAGCTGGTGTCGTTGTACAGCCTGTTAATCAAGAATCTGTCGCCTACCAAGCCGGAATTCGGGAAGGAGATATTATTCTGGCTGTGAACGGTCAGGAACTCCCGGCTTCTGATAAGTCAACTCCTTTGCTGACAAAAGAGATTCAAACTCATCCTAATCAGCAAATCGAAGTGAAAATTCAGCGTGAAAACCAACAAAAAACCCTGAAATTAACACCAAAGCTGGGAGCCGATGGCAAAGGTGTAGTTGGTGTGGCACTCAGTCCAAATGCGATAGCAGTTTATCGCCGTCCTAATAGTCCTTTGGAAATTTTCGGCATTGCTGCTAATAGGTTTCAACAATTATTTGTTGGGACACTCGCTGGTTTTGGGCAGTTGATTACCAATTTTCAACAAACTGTTGGACAAGTTTCTGGGCCAGTTAATATTGTCAAAATCGGGGCAAAATTAGCTGCTGATAATATCGTAAACCTGTTGTCTTTTGCCGCAATTATCAGCATTAACTTGGCGATTATCAACATTTTGCCTTTACCGGCTTTGGATGGCGGACAACTCGCTTTTCTGCTGATTGAAGGTTTGCGCGGTAAGCCTGTGCCTGCCCGTATTCAAGAAGGTGTAATGCAAACCGGTTTGGTGTTACTCTTAGGGTTAGGAATTTTTCTGATAGTCAAAGAAACCACCCAATTAACTAGCCAATTGGAATGGGTGCAAAGATTGTTTCAGTGAAGATAGGGAGTGGGAGAGACGCGATTAATCGCGTCTGTACTAAGGAATGGGGAGTCGGGAAAAGAAAGTTTTACCTTTAAAGAAGCGATCGCTAGAAATTTTAGCTCGTCTGAAGCGTCTTTATCCAGATGCTACTTGCTCTTTGAATTACTCAACACCAGTACAATTGTTGGTGGCAACTATTCTCTCGGCTCAGTGTACTGATGAGCGGGTAAATAAGGTGACACCAGAATTATTTGGTAGGTTTCCTGATGCTGCGAGTTTAGCGATCGCTGACTTGGTAGAATTAGAAAACTTGGTACATTCAACTGGGTTTTATCGCAACAAAGCCAAGAACATTCAAGCCGCCTGTAGGATGATTGTCACTGAGTTTAACTCTGTTGTCCCCAACGAAATGGAACAGTTGTTAAAACTTCCAGGTGTGGCGCGGAAAACAGCAAATGTAGTCCTGGCTCATGCTTATGGCATTCATGTGGGAGTGACGGTAGATACTCACGTCAAGCGCCTGTGCCTACGTTTGGGTTTAACTGAAGCAAAAGACCCCGTTCGGATTGAGCAAGATTTAATGGGTTTATTGCCGCAGCCTGATTGGGAAAATTGGTCAATTCGGCTGATTTATCACGGTCGTGCTATTTGTAGAGCCCGCTCTCCGGTGTGTATCGCTTGTGAGCTTGCTGATTTATGCCCGGCGGCGAATCAGCCAGTGGTTGTAGGGTAAGCGACACGAGTAACCCTAGAATTGGTGGGGAGGCTGTAGAATAGAGAATGCTGTCTTTAAATAAGTTAAAAAATGTATGGCAAAAAAGAGCTTGATTGAGCGCGAGAAAAAGCGCACCAGATTGATAGAAAAGTATGCTGACAAGCGGGAAGCTCTCTTAGAAGAGTTCAGAAGTGCACCATCTCCTCTGGATAAGCTGGAAATCCACCGGAAGATTCAACAGCTACCCCGGAATAGTGCGCCCACCCGCCACCGCAACCGTTGCTGGTTGACTGGTCGTTCTAGAGGTGTTTACCGCGATTTTGGACTGTCTCGGAACGTGCTACGAGAATGGGCGCATGAAGGTCTTTTGCCTGGAGTTGTTAAGTCTAGTTGGTAAACAAGAGTCATTAGTCATTAGTCATTAGTCATTGGTAAAGAACAAATGACAAAGGACAAATGACAAATGACAAAAATTATTGACCACAACACTGATCAATTCCCAGACTTTCTAAGAGTAGATCGCTGACGGCGTTGGCGATCGCAAACTCTCCATAGAAGCTATTGGAAAAATCATACGACTGCATCTCTGTGACAATCGCAATTACCAGACAGCCAAGGTCGTTTTCTCCTTCCATGCGTTGACGCACAAAAATCTGTGCGGCTCGTTGGGCAATATTTTGATTGACTGCTTCGGGGATAAATTCGGTATCTAGCCAATGTTGTAAACGTTCTCGTAACCATTCACCTTCGAGTTGCGGATTTTCAGGGGGTGGTAGGGTGATGGGTGGAATTGGTTGAGTCATTTTTTTTTAAACGCAGAGGGACACCGAGGGAAGCGTAGAGGAACGCAGAGAATGATTGATAGCATCAAATTGCGTTTCTCTAGTTGTTTTTTTATATTTATTTATGCAATATAATATCGCCGCTATTGTTGAGGGCTATGCACAAGGCTATTTTCTCATGGCTGATGAGCGCGATCGCCTGAGTTGGTACGGAAGTCGCGATCGGACTTTCATTCCTTTGGATGAACGGTTTCACTACCCCAGGTCTTTGCAGCGTGTTATCAATCAAGAGCGGTTTACTGTGGCGATTAATCGGGACTTTCAAGCTGTGGTGGCTGGGTGTGCTAACAGAGAGACAACCTGGATTTCACCGGAATTACGAGAGATTTATTCGCTACTTTATCAGAAGGGTTATGCCTATAGTTTTGAAACTTGGCAGGGTGACGAATTAGCTGGGGGAATTTTAGGGATTGTCATTGGTGGCGCTTTTATTGGCGAGTCAATGTTTTACCGCATCCCTGAAGGCTCGAAGGTGGCGATGGTAAAGTTGGTGGAAAGATTGCGCCAGAGGGAATTTGTGTTTTTTGATGGCCAAATGATGAATCCCCATTTGGAAAGATTTGGTGCTTATCGGGTTGGGGACAAAGAATATCAAGTTTTACTCAAGCAAGCGTTGCAACGTCGCTGTAACTTAGTATAAAGGGTGCTATAATTTCGTTAAATTCAGGACTTACGCAACTAGCACAGGGCGATCGCACTCATTGTCATACACATGTATTGTTTCGCAGAAGATATCTTTCATTAGCTCCTACTCTATTATTAACAGTAAGAAATTGTGTAAATTCAGGATATTAATTTTATGAGACAATAAGTCATGTGTGCATGAAAAAATCAGTTAGCAATGAGATTTACTAAACTTAATTATTGTCAATATTTACTTAGCAGTCAAATTAACTATACAATGACTAATCTAGCAGAGGACTTAGAAAATGTTAGTCATGATAAAATTAATTATTATTTAAAAAAACGCTAAATATTAGGTGGGCATAACACCCACCTAATTAAACTATACTAACAAAGCTTGCTCCTCCTTAGAAATCATGCGCCCTTCATCCTCAAAACCGAGGATTTGATCAAAGTTCAAATACTGATACAAATCTTCTGCAAAAGGATGAATTCTACTCGCCACAATATCCAAATATTCCTGAACTGTGGGAAGCCGTCCCAGCAGCGCACAAACTGCGGCTAATTCTGCTGAACCAAGATACACTCGCGCATCTTTACCCATGCGATTATTGAAGTTGCGGGTAGAGGTAGAAAACACTGTTGTGCCATCAGCAACTCGCGCCTGATTACCCATGCACAAACTACATCCTGGTATTTCTGTTCTAGCACCCGCAGCCCCAAAAATACTGTATACACCTTCTTCTTTAAGTTGGTGTTCATCCATCCGGGTTGGTGGTGAAATCCACAGGCGAGTTTTCACTTCACCCGCGCCTTCCAAAACTTTCGCTGTTGCCCGATAATGACCGATATTTGTCATACAAGAACCGACGAATACTTCTTGCACTGGATCATTAGCAACTTGCGATAATAATTTAACATTATCTGGGTCGTTGGGAGCAGCAACAATTGGTTCTTTGATTTCGTTCAAATCAATTTCAATTATTTCGGCATACTCTGCATCAGCATCGCCTTCTAATAACACGGGATTTGCTAACCATTCTTCCATCTTTCCCACACGGCGCAACATGGTACGCGGATCATGATAGCCTCGTGCTATCATATTTTTCAGCAGCGCGACGTTAGAACGCAGATATTCGGAAATTGTCTCTACACTCAGCTTAATTGTGCATCCAGCACAAGAACGTTCCGCGCTAGCATCGGTGAGTTCAAAGGCTTGTTCCACTTTTAAATCTGGTAAACCTTCTATTTCCAGAATTCGCCCGGAGAAGACATTTTTCTTGTTCTGCTTCTCTGCTGTCAGCAAACCTTTTTGAATTGCCACGTAGGGAATGGCATTCACGACATCCCGCAGCGTAATACCTGGTTGCAATTCACCTTTAAATCTTACTAATACTGACTCTGGCATATCTAAAGGCATGACACCCAAAGCGGCTGCAAATGCCACTAATCCCGAACCAGCGGGGAAGGAAATACCTAAGGGGAAGCGGGTGTGAGAGTCGCCGCCAGTTCCCACGGTGTCGGGTAACAGCATCCGGTTTAACCAAGAGTGGATGATACCATCACCGGGACGGAGGGCGACACCGCCACGAGAAGCAAAGAAGTCGGGGAGATCGTGATGGGTTTTGATGTCAACTGGTTTGGGATAAGCTGCTGTGTGGCAGAAACTTTGTATCACTAAGTCTGCACTGAAACCAAGACAGGCGAGTTCTTTCAATTCGTCGCGGGTCATGGGGCCTGTGGTATCCTGGGAACCAACGGTTGTGATGATGGGTTCGCAGGATGTGTTGGGACGCACACCAGGTAATCCGCAAGCTTTACCTACCATTTTCTGTGCCAGGGTGTAGCCTTTGCCTGTATCAAAGGCTTGCTGGGGACGGGTAAAAACTGTGCTGGGTTCTAAACCTAGTGCAAGACGAGTTTTGTCGGTGAGGGTACGTCCGATAAGTAGGGAGATGCGTCCACCGGCGCGAACTTCATCGAAGATGGTGTCAGGTTTGAGGGCAAAGGTGGAAATGACTTCGCCTGCTTCGTTTGTGATTTCGCCTTTGTAGGGATGGATGGTAATTACCATACCAGTTTCGAGTTTGCTGACATCGCACTGGATAGGCAAAGCACCGGCATCTTCTGCTGTGTTAAAGAAGATAGGCGCGATCGCACCACCTAAAACATAACCCCCAGCGCGTTTGTTTGGCACAAAAGGTATATTATTTCCTGTATGCCACAATACTGAGTTTATGGCAGATTTACGCGAGGAACCTGTACCAACTACATCCCCCACGTAAGCTACAGGATGCCCTTTTTTCTTCAGTTCGGCAATGGTTGCCAAGCTTTCCGGTTGCCGTGACTCTAACATCACTAAGGCGTGTAAGGGAATATCTGGGCGAGTTGTGGCGCTTTGGGCGGGGGATAAATCGTCGGTATTGGTTTCGCCAGGAACTTTAAAAACGGTGACAGTAATCGCTTCTCTTACTGTGGGACGAAGGGTAAACCATTCAGCTTCCGCCCAAGAGTCAATCACCCGCTTGGCGAAAGGATTGGTTTTAGACAACTCTAAAACATCGTGGAAAGCGTCGTATACCAAGAGGATTTTGCTTAAGGCGTTGGCGGCGTAGGCGGCGATAGGTTCCTTTCCTTGTCCGCCCATTACTAGAGGTGTTTCCGATGAGTCTGAGAGGGATACCGTAGGCCATTGCAGCAAATCGATTAAAGATTGTACGTTGTAACCGCCTATCATCGTCCCTAACAATTGCACCGCTTCTATGCGCGAAACCAAGGGACTGATGATTTCCTTTTTAGCAATGGCAGTGAGAAATCCAGCTTTGACATAAGCTGCTGGATCAACACCAGGAGAAACGCGATCGCTCAATAGATGTAATAATATCTCTTCTTGACCCTTTGGCGGATGTTTCAGTAATTCACATAATTCTGAGGTTTGCTTCGCATCCAATGGTAAAGGGGGAATACCGAGTGCTGCTCTTTGGGCAACGTGTTTACGATATGATTCCAGCATTTTTATGTTCTCCATTGGGATTTTCTCCCTTTAATTATGAAATATTTTTAGGCAATACTTGGCTATAAAAGTTTAACTTACTTTTATTACTGAAAGCCTTACTGGTAATCGGTTATTAGCAAGTTTTTTTTATACTGAAAGTTTGAAAAGTATGAGGCGAATAGAATTCGCTATTACACAAACTTGTGTTGAGCGGAGTCGAAATACAAAGTCCACCGACCTGGACTAAGAGGAAATCAAGGATTCTTAACCCACCTTTGCCCTTAGCGTTCCGCAGGAAAGGTGGGTTTTGTATTTCGACTCCGGCTCCATCGAGCGACTTGTACTGAGCGTAGTCGAAGTAAGTCGAGATGCTCAACACAAGTCTGTATAGCCGCGACTTCTAGTCGCTAGGTCTAGTAATAATGAATTATATTGATTGTTGGTTTAACCAAGTTTCTAAATCAGCAACGCTAGAAAAGTCTAGCAATGCTTCTCCTAAATTCTCTAATTGTTCAATTGATAAAACTTGAACTTGCTCAATTAATGATGCGTCAGTATCACCAATACGGCGATTGAGTAGACGTACTATTAAGTCTTGCCTTCCTTCTTGCCTTCCCTCTTCTTTGGCTTGTTCTCTGTCTCTTTGATAAAGTGGTTCTAATCGCATAATTAACTCCCTATCATCTGCTTCTAATTCTTGGTTTACTCTCAAGTTTTCGCGCAAGTTGTAAACTAATTCGAGAGTTGCTTTCTGGTATGGATAATCTAATGGTAACGCTTGCAACTCGATAATCGCTTGTGACTGCACATTTCCCCTTCCTATTAAGGCTTAATGTTGTAACCTTAAGTAGGAAGGCACAATTAAATATAAGATAAAACCTCACCCTCAATCCCTCTCCGTGAGTTCGGAGAGGGAAGCCGGAGGCAGAGTAAGGTTTTATATTTAATTTGACCCACTTACTTAAGAGTCAATATTGTAACATTAATGACCAAAGTTTGTTGGTGAGTGCAATCATCGCTACATAGTGTATATTGTTGATTTACAGCGATCGCAGAGTTGGAAAAGATTGCAATATAGAAGTTGCAAAAAAATTGTAAGTTGGGTGGAGGCTTTGCGTAACCCAACATCCTGATATATGTTGGCGATCGCAGGGTTTGAAAAGATTGCAATATGGAAGTTTCACCAAAGGAGATCAGAAGTTATTTAAGCGTTAATGGTGTAAATCCTTTCTCTGAGTGGTTTGACTCTTTGCGCGATATTAGAGCAAAAGCTAAAATTAGAGCTAGGCTTGACCGAGTAAAAGCATATTCCTAAAGCAAAAGAAGATTGGAAAGACTACAAGAGTAGAGATGATGCCTAAAAATACAAGTTATCATGAAAAACTGATTAAAGACTTAAAAAATCCACTAGAAGCAGCTGCTTACATTGAAGTTGTTTTAGAAGAAGGCGATCCGAAAATGTTGAGCAAGGCGCTGAAAAATGTCATAGAAGCGCATGATGGAATTGATCGGCTTTCTGCACAAGTCAAGGAACTCTACAATAAACTTGATCAGGTGTTATCAGATAAAGGCGAAATTGAGTTTTATAGTCTAAATTCTTTGTTGGATACTTTAGGGTTACATTTGGCAGTAATAGTAAAGCCATAATTCAAGTTTTTTTATTATTGAATAATAGCGATCGCATTCAATCCAGTCTGTGATACATTAACAGAGATACTGCCAAAAATATCAATAGTATGACAACTACTACAAACTCTCGCTATGTTAACCGACAGCCTGATATTTTATCAGGTGAACCGATTATTAAGGGAACTAGAACCCCTGTGAGAGCAATTGTTGAAAATTGGCGTTTAGGTATTAGACCAGAAGAAATCCCGCTACACTTACCTCATTTAACCTTAGCGCAAGTCTTTGATGCTTTGAGTTTTTACTTAGATAATCAAGCAGAAATTAATGAATATATCGAGCGGAATCATGTCTCTGATGAATTAGTCCATCCAGCTATTAAAGCTAGATTAAATCAAAAATGACGATTTTTGCTCAAGTTTATATTGATGAAGACGTGGATGTTCTTGTAGCTACTTTACTCTTAGCAAGAGGTTTTGATGCAACGACAGTACGAGAACAGCAAATGTTAGGAGAAGCAGATCAAACACAACTAGCTTTTGCTGTATCCATTGGGCATTGTATTTTAACCCATAACCGACTTGATTTTGAGGAATTACACACAAACTATCTAGTTAATAGTCAACCTCATGCAGGTATTTTGATTGCTAAACGCAGAAGTTCTTATGAAATTGCCGAAAGGGTTGCTATTCTTATTGATACTTTAACCGCAGACGAAATTGCTAATCAATTATTGTATATTTAGTGCAATAATGCTATAGGTTTTCATGTCTCGTACTCAGGCCTGGCGGCTTTGAGAACTTCGCGGGTTGTACCAAATAAACTATAAAGAGAGTTCATCGCTTCTCGTACCAAACCCTGGTCAACTTCCAATGGTTGTACAGCAATGCGCGTCACCAATTCCACATAAAGCGACCAAGCCGCCTTCTTTTGTGTGGTGTCAACTTTCCAAGCCATCGAACCAATGCCAAAAGGCAGACTTACAGATACAGTCTCTAAAGAAACGCGATGCCTACGGCGGGCTACGCCTACGCGCATATTTATAGTAAGCAAATTTAACTAATTTAGTTGTGCATTGTATAGTAAACAATGTTACTAATTTATAACTTATTCAGAATTAGTTGCTATAGTTACCGCTCTTTAACCTAAAATTTTATAGTAACATCTGGATATTTTTAACTAATTCAGATAAACTAATAAGTTTGTCCGTTGCATCACGCTTGTTTTGTATATGCCCAAAATTTACACCGTAGAAATTGATCACCAAGGCAAAACTCATACCTTGCAAGTTCCTGAAGATGAAACGATCTTATCAGTTGCCGATGCTGCTGGTTTGGAACTGCCGAGTTCTTGTAATGCAGGTGTTTGCACAACTTGCGCCGGTCAAATAAGCGAGGGAACTGTGGATCAAACTGATGGTATGGGCGTTAGTCCTGATTTGCAAAAGCAAGGTTACGTATTGCTTTGTATTGCTAAACCCCTTTCTGATTTGAAAATTAAGACAGAAAAGGAAGACATAGTTTATCAGCTACAATTTGGTAAAGACTAATAATCAGCGAACAGTTATAGCGGTTATCGGTTGAGTGAGCTACAAGAACCCCACCCCCAACCCCCTCCCCGCAAGCGAGGAGGGGACTATGATGTATCTAATATGATTAGGAAACGCTATATCAGTATATCGGATGATTATTCATAACTGAATAACTGTTCGGTGAAAAGTTCCAAACCTGATAAATAATATTAGTATTTCCTAGCAACTGATATCAGTTATTCTAGAAACTACAAGTCAACAGGATTTACAGAGATGACGACTCATTTTATTACCGCAGAAATTGATTTACAAGAAACTCCCGCAGAATTACTAAAAGCAATTGAAACAGAGTTGAACAAACAAGGGGAACCCCTTCGTTGGGCAATTACTTCTGTGGACGTTGACCAACAAAAAGCTACAGTTGAAGCTGTGGTAACTACAGCTAAGAGTTAGGAGTCGGGAGTTGGGAGTTGGGAGTTAAGGCGATGTGCGACTTATTGTCACCCCGCTTCTAAACCTCTCCCCCACAGGGCTACCGTGTACACACAAGTCTCTTTTGACGCAATTTACGGTTTATCGAATAGCCCAAAGAAACCTCACCCTGGTTCTGCTACGCAAAACCTGTCCCTCTCCTTAGTAAGGAGAGGGAGGGGAGGGATGGCTGTCAGGACTCTTTGAGGTTTTTGTTTTGGGTAATTCGATGACTTGTGTCTACACCGTAGGCCACGGGGAGAGAGGTTTTGATTTTACTCCCGTTCCCTTGTAGGGAAGGGGTTGGGGGTTAGGTTCGAGAGAAATAAAGTTGCACACAGGATGAGTTAGTATTTGATGGCTTCTGATTTATAACTCATAACTCCTAACTCCTAACTCCTAACTCAGCACTTAATATGCGTCCATACACTGCTATTTTAATTGTACCAACTGGCGTTGGGGCTGCCATTGGGGGTTATGCAGGTGATGCTTTACCTGTTGCCAAAGTTATAGCACAGGTTTGCGATCGCCTAATTACTCACCCCAATGTCCTTAATGGCGCTTCTTTATATTGGAATCTCCCAAATGCTTTCTATGTTGAAGGTTACGGGCTTGACAAATTCGCCTCTGGATGCTGGGGTTTACGTCCAGTTCGCACGAATAAAGTAGGTTTGCTTTTAGATCAGGCGATTGAGCCAGAGTTGCGACTACGACATATACAAGCCGCAGATGCAGTCAGAGCAACGCTGGGATTGACTCTAACAGATTATATAATTACAGATGCACCATTAAATGTAGAATTGCGGACTACAGCATCGGGAGCTAGTTGGGGAACAATTGGTAATCCCGATAGTTTGTTAAGGGCAGCTGAGATATTAATTAAAAAAGCGGGGGCTGAAGCGATCGCAGTTGTTGCCCGTTTCCCAGATGATATAGATGAAGAAGCAATACAAAAATATCGCCACGGTGAAGGCGTTGATCCTTTAGCGGGTGCTGAAGCCGTAATTAGTCATTTGCTAGTGCGAAACTTTCAAATTCCTTGCGCCCATTCTCCTGCCCTTTTGAGCGAACCTCCACAACCTGATTTATCTCCGCGTTCCGCCGCCGAAGAATTGGGCTATACCTTTTTGCCGTGCGTCCTTGTCGGATTAAGTTATGCTCCACAATTTATAGTAGAGAAAAGACTGATTGCATCAGAGCAACAAGATATTTGGGCAGATCAAGTAGATGCTGCGATCGCACCTGCAACTGCTTGTGGTAGCAGCGCCTTACTAAGTTTAAGCCAAAGACGATGCCAAATAATTACAGTAGAAGAAAATAAAACTCTGATAAAAGTTCCTCCCCAACCGTTAGGGATGAAAGCTATACAGGTAAACTCATATTTAGAAGCAGTGGGTGTATTAGTAGCACACAAAGCAGGCATTAATCCCGGAGCTCTGGGTTCCAAATTATTACCTTTGCAGTCAGTAGTTAGAAGTTTGGAGTTTGGAGAGACGCGATGAATCGCGTCTGTACAAGAGTTTGGAGAGATGCGATTAATCGCGTCTGTACAGGAGTTTGGATTTTGGAGTTAGGAGGCAGGAGTTAAAAGTTAGAATTCATATTATAGTGCTTTTGTGTTGAGTCCAATACAGACCTAACAAGAACAGCCCCTTCCCTACTAGCGTTGGGGAGTAGAGTAAGATTCAAAGCCTCAGAGTCTATTGCATACAAACTAGTACCGCTATAATTCCCTGAATTACAGCTAAACATCATTCTCCCCCACTCCCCACTCCCCACTCCCCTTAAAAACCCGTGGTTGAACAATACAAGCAAGAGCCAGAAATTCCATCAATGACGCGCATCCAAGTACTTGGGGCGATGGGAGTAACTGCAATCATTTTGTTGATAGTCGCCAAAGTGTCATTGCACTTTGGCAACTTTTCCCTATTTTCTTGGAACTTGAACCAAAGAGAGTTGCTGTTGGGTATAGGGTTGGGATTTGTCATCACTACCTTAAGTGGTTTAACTTATCGCCTTTGGACTGGCTATCGAAAAAGTGCAGATTATTACCTAGAAGTGGTAGTGAAACCTTTAGCTTTACCAGATTTAATTTGGCTAGGGTTGCTACCGGGGTTGAGTGAAGAATTATTATTTAGAGGTGTGATGCTGCCAGCTTTAGGCTCTGATTATACAGCTGTAATTGTATCCAGTCTTTGCTTTGGCATCTTGCATTTTAGCGGTTCCCAACAATGGCCTTATGTGATTTGGGCAACAATTGTCGGCATGATATTCGCATATAGTGCCCTGATCACGGGCAACTTATTAGTGCCGATTGTCGCTCACATTATTACCAATTGGATTTCTAGCTATTTCTGGAAAATGTCCCAATTGTCGGCAATTAAAAAATAAATTGTCTGGTTAAGAGTCTCTGACTCTTAATGCCTATAGGAGGGCTGCCGCCTCCCTGACTCGCGGCAGAGCCGTAATGAGGTGCATTTCCAACCACAGGCTAGAAACGAGGTTTTAAAAGAGTTTTGGTTTAAGTAGCAAGTTGGGGTACTTCACAACGACAAGCTGCTAGAGCGATCGCTAGTGGTAAAATTCGATGTTCCTGAATTTGAATCCGGGCGTGGAGTGTTTCTGCTGTATCATCCGGCAGTACTGGTACTGCGGCTTGGATCAATATTGGGCCACTGTCCATTTCTAAACAAGCGATATGGGCTGTACAACCAGTGATTTTTACCCCAGATGCCAAGGCTTGTTCTACAGCATGGATTCCTTTGAAACTAGGTAACAAACTAGGATGGATATTAATAATCGTCTCAGGAAAGGCATCAATTAAAACTGATGTTACCAGTCGCATCCAGCCTGCCATAATCACCCAATCTACATCGTAGTGCCGCAATGTCTGCACAATTTTCTCATCAAACTCTTCTCGGCTTTTATAGTTGCGGTGATTCAATAAAACAGATTCTACGCCCCTATTGGCTGCTTTGACGGCTGCTTTCGCCGAGGGGTTATTATAAATTAAAACTTTAATTTGGGCATTTAGCTGTCCATCTTGGATAGCTTGGGCAACTACATCAAAATTGCTGCCATTCCCAGAAGCCATAATTCCCAATTTTAAAGGGGCGACTTGTCGGCAATTGCTAATGCTGGGAGAAACCAAGCTAAGGGTAGAATCAGGGCAAAGAGTCATAACAGCTAAGAGGGAAAATTATCGATGCGAAAAATATATAGTAAGTCGTGGTTGGATAATGATATACTAACTTCCTGGATTTTTCTCACATAAATAGGTAAAGTTTCATCCTTCCATTTTGCGATGTCTACGATGGGCTACGCTTACCCCTGATTAAGTTTTGCTGTAAAAATTTAAACAAAACTCATCCAATTGATATACGTGATATTCTAAAACTTGGTATAAAGGGGACAAGATAGAGATTAAAGCCGCATTGGATTTGATTGCAGCATAGGTGAGTTAAATGGCAAAGGTCGCATTGCTGATTGGGGTCAGCGAGTATGAGCCAGGGCTGAATCCGTTGCCCAGTGCAGTTAGAGATGTGGAAGCAGTGTGTGAGGTGCTGCTGCATCCAGAGATGGGCGAGTTTGCTGCCTCAGATATTCTCCTGCTAAAAAATCCTGAACGACAAGCTGTGGAAATGGCGATCGAAATGCTGTTCTCCGGTCGGCACAAGGATGATTTGCTGCTACTGTACTTTTCGGGACACGGCATTAAAGACGATCGCGGTAGGCTGTATCTGGCGACTCGCAACACCAGTAAAACGCCGCAGGGTGAATTGATTCGCTCAACGTCGGTGTCTGCCAATTTTATCCAGGATCGCATGAGCGAAAGCCGCTCCCGGCGGCAGGTGGTAATCCTGGATAGCTGCTTTAGTGGCGCCTTTGCTGAGGGGATGTATGCCAAAGATGACGGCACAGTTGACATCCGGCAGCAGTTAGGCAGTGAAGGACGAGCCGTATTAACTTCTTCTAGTTCGACTCAATATTCCTTTGAGGAGGAAGGGGAAGATTTATCGATTTACACTCGTTTTTTGCTTGAAGGTATCAAGTCGGGAGAAGCCGATCGCGATCAGGATGAGTTTATCTCCGTCGATGAACTCCATGAATATGCCAGTCAGAAGGTGCGAGAACTTCAACCTGCGATGAAGCCGGAAATCTATGCAATTCGAGAAGGCTTTAAAATCCGACTGACAAAGGTGGCTCCGGGTGATCCCAGACAGCAATACCGTAAAGAGGTAGCGCGATTTATTCATCGAGGTGAAATTTCCCTTGTTGGTCGTCGCACATTGGATTATCAGAGGACTCGCTTAGGATTGGAGACAACTGAGGCGAAGGCGATCGAAGATCAGGTGTTGGAACCGTACCGCAACCAGTTCCGCGAAAAACTCCAGCAGTATCAGCAGGTGTTTACCGAGTTACTGGAACGAGACGAGACGATTACCGATAGCGATCGCCACGATCTGCAAAATCTCCAGCAAATTTTGGGACTGCGGAATGAGGACACGATGCCGATTGAGGCACTACTGACTGCACGGTTTAAGACACATCAGCAAAACTTGCAAACATATCAGCAAGCGTTTACAACAGCACTGCGACAGGAGTTTCCCTTGAGTGCAGCAAGCCGCGATCGCTTACGGCAAACCCAGCAGCAATTAGAGCTTGTGAATGCAGATATTGCCGCGATAGAATCTCAGATTACGGCTGAGGTAGAGGCATATCACCAAAAACTCCAGGACTACCAACGGCTGTTTTTGACTGCGACGCAGCAGGAATATCCCCTGAGTGAGGCAACCCGGAATGATTTACGCCAACAGCAGCAGCGCTTGGGACTGACGGATGTAGATGTTGCACCAATGGAAGCGCAAATCACAACACAGATTGAAAGCTATCATCAAAAACTCCAGCAGTACGAACAGGCGTTTGTGAAGGCGACGCAG
>NZ_JBTYKD010000364.1:0-13695 GCF_054880495.1 Nostoc sp. | reverse complement strand
TCCAGGATTGGCTTTATTAAGTGCCTCTTCCACTGGAGCATCTGTTTCCAAGTCGAACCCATGTGCCTGGTAGATTAAATTACCCCCAGGCCCCAGTGGTTCAAGCACAAGCTTTTTGAGGAGCGAATAGTTGTAGGCATCAAAATAGTAGCCTTCAGCCGACTCACGACCTCGCCGATGGCGCAGGTGACGTGGGTTATGGAAATCATCCACTGCAATGTGAACAGAACTTCTTCCACGTCTGGTTAATATTTGCGCTAGCTCCTGTGCCAATGTGGATTTGCCACTAGCAGTAATGCCTGTCACCACTACTTGCAGAACACGAGAAGGTAGAGCCTCAGCACGCTCGATTAAAGTATCTGCTATTGTTTCCAAAACAGTAACGCGTGTATCACCCATGCATCGCTCCTTTGCCCAAGTATGGAACTTGCATGTTTTTAATCTCCAAGAAGTTTATGTTTTGACAAAAGTAGAGACGCGATTCATCAGAGGCGATGAATCGCGTCTCTACTGTTAAATACCAGGGGTAGATCCGCCATCAACGATAATCTCTGTTCCTGTAATCGATGCAGCAAGATCAGACACCAAAAATAGCGCCAGGGCAGCAATTTCTTCTGGCTGGGCAATTCTTTTTAAAGGAATACTTTGGATGTTTTGTGCCTTTACTTCCTCGACGGTAATCCCTTGCGCTTGGGCGTTTTGCCGCGCTAAAGTCTCGGCACGCTCGGTAGCTGTAGCACCAGGGGAGATAGCATTAATGCGAATCTTGTACTCGGCTAACTCTTTAGAAATGCCCTTTGTAAAGTTGAGCAGAGCCGCATTACTCGTACCACCAGCTAGGAAGTTAGGACGAGGTGTGCGTCCTGCACAGCCGACTATATTGACAATCCGGCCATCACCGCGACTTTTTTGATGGGGGACGACGGCTCTAACTAGGCGGATATAGCCCAATAATTTTAAGTTCCAAGCATCCAAAAATAAATCATCAGTGGATTCTAGGAAAGACCCAGCACGGGCTGAACCTGCATTATTAATCAAGATATCAATCTGATTAAACTGGGCCAATGTTGTGGAGACAACTTTCTCAATATCCTCTGCTTTTGTTAAATCGGCGCTGATGGCAATAACTTTCGCCCCTGGAGTGGGTAGGGATTGGATTTCAGCCACTGCCTGATCTAAGCGTTCTTGATTGCGGGCTGCGATCGCAACATTTACACCCTCACTATAGAGGGCTTTGGCAGTTGCTAAACCAATTCCCGCACTTCCTCCTGTAACAATCGCTGTTTTACCTGATAGTTTTAATTCTAAGCTCATACAAAGTTCCCCTCAAAAATCTAAGTAATTTACTAGCGAACCAATAACATTGCTGATTGAGAGCCTGTATTGTGGATATCGAAAATGGTTCGACTTTCCCCTGATGTACAACCCAGAAGTATCTTGATTTCTGTATCTCGCTTTTCCAAATCAACACTACAAATGACGGCAGTTACTGTTTGACTAGACAAGCTACCTATCCAAACATCAATATCATCTCCATCTCCAGAGCGAGTGTTTTCCAAGTATCCATAGTCCAGTGGATAAACGAAGGATGGATAACGTAGATGTGATGTCCCTTTTGGACGATCTATCTTGAGATTACTAGCGGCTACAAGCTGATCTAGTTTGAACCAGAAGTCAGTACTATTCCCCATGCAGCTAATACTCAATTGGAAATGTGTAAGACAGCCTTACCAGGAAAACGCCTGTCGAGTAGTTGTTGCGCTACATCAGCTATTTGTGTCCAAGAAGCTTCTAAATCAATGTGAGGACGCAACTTACCTGCTTCTACTAGAGTCAAAAGCCGTTTTAGACCGACTGCGGCTGATTCATATCTCAGTTCATCGAACAGACGTAAACCATACAAACTCACGCCACCAGTCCCATAAAATTGAGCGGCGTTAAATGTTACTTCTGCTCCCCCAGATACTCCATACAGCACAGTTTTTCCATCCTGTGCCAGTAAGCTAAGGGCTACCCCCAAAGTCTTGCCACCCACTGACTCTATAATTAGATCATAGGGGCCATATTCGCTGGCGGGTGAGAGGTCTTCGCCAATCACCACCGATTGTGCCCCTGCTTCTCTAACTAGAGTCTCATAGCCAGCTTGACGAATGTATGCTACGACGTGCGCCCCTGACAGTTGCGCCAATTGGATAGCAAAGTAACCAACACCTCCTGATGCACCTGTAACTAGAACTGGACGACCTAACAGCGAACCACCTTTTAGTACTGCATGATACGCGGTTAAACCTGCTACAGGCAGTGTGGCAGCTTGAGCAAAGGATACCGATGGCGGCACTTCTGCTAAGGCGTTGGTGGCAACAGATACGAGTTCTGCCCAAGCACCGGCGCGGCGAAAGCCAACTACACGCGCCCCTTGGGGAAGCCCCGACCCATCAGCAGCGGGGGTTTCTACTACACCTGCCAAGTCCCAACCAGGCTGCCAACCAGCCTCAGCAGTAGTTGAACGTTTTACCTCTCCCCGATTGAGAGAAATCGCGGTCACTCTGACTAGTGCCTCATCTGGGGCAGGTGTTGGTGCAGTCACCTCACTCAGTGCCAAACGTCCAACCACATTTGGATCAACAATCACAGCACGTATTTTAGTCATAGAGAATGCCCTGGCTTAGAGATGAATTTCTAGATCGGTGGTTCACGATGTACTGCCTAAAATAATAAACTCGATAGATTTCGCTAGTGCTTCTTTACCCCAAATTCCCACAACTAGGTTAATGATATTTAACAAACTACGGTAACTCGATAGATTTATAGTTATTTTAGGGGGTAGAAAGAAAACTATCACAATACAGACAAAAGAATCAAGCATCCCGCGAAAAGATTTGTTTCATCAATGCTTGCTTGCATTTATGGCTACGTTGTAAGCTAGTCGCTGTCAACCTCCCAATACTGCTCGGTTAGTCATTTGAGATCCCCCTTAGTCCCCCTTAAAAAGGGGGAAAAATAAGGCATTTTCAGCCCCCCTTTTTAAGGGGGGTTGGGGGGATCTACTCTTAACCGAACAGTATTGGTAAATATTGGTCAACCTCCTACTCTAGGAGAAGTGGCCTTCCAGGCCTCTAGGGATTTTCCTACGTAGTACACGAGCATTCAAAAGTAATAATTTTATCTTATGAAACTTAAGCGTTATTTATGGATAACTCTTTTAACCATAACTGTATTATTAGGTATCATTCTTCCAGGGAGAACTCAGCAACATACCTCATCAAGTACCCTATTTCAAACATCTACAATTAGTGCTTTGTCAATAGGTATTTATGAGGGAAATAGTAATTTTAAGGAATTGAGAAAATACGGTAATTTTGGTTTGGGGACAGTAAATTATCTGGATGGAGAAATGATTGGATTAGATGGCAACTTTTATCAGTTAAAATCTGATGGAGTTGCCTCTGTTATTCCTGATTCGATGAAAAGCCCTTTTGCTACAGTCACTTTTTTTAAACCACAAACATTAATTAATCTAGAAGGGCAAATTAATTATCAAAAATTGCAGCAATCGTTAGATCAGCGCTTACCGACTAAAAATCAACCTTATGCTATTCGGATTCAAGGTAATTTTCCTTATCTCAAATTTAGAAGTGTTCCCAAACAAACCGCACCCTATCGTCCTTTAGCAGATGTGATCAAAGAAGAATCAATTTTTGAGTTAAGGAACGTGAATGGTACTTTAGTCGGTTTTCGGACACCCAAATATATGCAAGGAGTAAATGTTAATGGATATCACTTTCATTTCATAACTGCAAATCGTAAAACTGGAGGACATGTTTTAGATGGGCAATTCCAAAATGCTAAAGTAGAACTTGATACTCTATCAAACGTTGAGATAAATTTGCCCAAAACTGCTGAATTTGACCAAGCTGATTTGGGAGATGGCAAATTTAACTGAAGTCAACAGAGTTAAACGGTAACTAAATATTTTTGGATTAAAGCTATGTCACTACCAGAAACTATTGCAAAAGAAAAGGATACCCGTCCCCCTGTGGCGATTGGTCATGTGAAATTATATGTGAGTAATGTACCGGAGGCTAGCGATTTTTTTGTCAAGATAGGGCTGCGGCTGATCACCCAATCAGAACAATTAGCTGTTTTAGAATTACGCGGAGGAACGCACTTAGTTTTGAGAACAAGTTCAGAAGCGATCGCGCCTGGAATCAATGCGCCTTTTGATCTGATGCTAGATGATGTTTATGCCACCAGAGATACTTTTAGAAAGTGGGGACTGACTGTTTCTGAGATTGAACCAGGCAGAATCCACAGTTCATTTACTTTGACTGCACCGGATGGCTATCTATTAACGTTAACTTCCTCACATACAGGCGGTAGAGAAGTTTAACAATGTTAGTGCAGCGCTAGTTCACAAGATGAAAATGTACTCTCAACGACTCTGTTTAGAACCACTAAAACCGGATCATGCCGAACTGCTTTTTGATGGATTACAGAGTGCGAGTATATACAACTTTATCGAAGATGTGCCGCCAGAAAGCGTTGAATCACTTCGCGATCGCTACACAATGTTAGCACGTCGTCAATCACCAGATGGAATGGAGATTTGGTTGAATTGGGCTGTTTGGTCTTTTGTAGATAAATGCTACGTTGGATATGTTCAAGCAACAATTACTGTAGATAATAGTGCAATCCTGGGATATGTGTTTTTCCCTAATTTTTGGGGAAAAGGTTATGCACGCGAAGCGGTGAAGTGTATGATTAATTATTTAGTTGAGACATACCAAAATCTGGATTTTTGCGCTAATGTTAATATCCAAAATTACCGTTCTATTGCCTTATTGCATAATCTGGGATTTGTCCGCGCGATATGCTTTAAAAATATTGAGTCTAACCAAAATGAATTTAACCACGAACTACAGTACCGAAAACGCTGATAGATAATTAAATTCAGATTCACAAGAATCAGATCCCCGACTTCTTAGAGAAGTCGGGGATCTCGTTGTTCACGAATGATTACAGCTATTTTCAGGTAAATAGACCACACGGTAGGGGCACAGCAATGCTGTGCCCTTACGACAGATGTGGTTCAAATACATGAAAACGGCTGTAAGTAAGGCTATATAAGTTTGAGATACCAATGCCTTGATACCTCTATATAAAGTCATGAATCTCAGACTTTTTTGCATTTTTCAACACCAAGTTTGCACAACACGACCTTTTAATTGTTGTCCTAACCAAGCTGTATTTTGTGAAAGTGTATAAAGACTTTTTCGTTCGACTTTCCAGGTTTGCTGGGGATCAAATAAAGTAAGTTCTGCTGGTTGAGGAGGTACGATCGCGCTGACTTTTTGCCCCAAACACTCGGCTGGACTGCTACTCAATGCCCGCCATAATTCTAAAGCTGTAAATTCGCCAGTTTCAACAAGATATTGCCATAGCAAAGGTAATGCTAACTCTAAACCAATAGCCCCGGCGGGTGATTCGGCAAAAGCTTGGACTTTTTCTTCATAGCTGTAAGGTGTATGGTCAATAGCGATCGCATCGATCACACCCGCACGTACCCCCGCACGCAACGCCGCTACATCACGAGAATTACCTAAAGGTGGGTCTAAATGCAAGCTGGTGTTATAAGTCTTAACTGCTTTTGTATCAAGTAAAAGGTGCATCCAGGTGGTGCTGGCGGTGATAGGTAAACCAGCAGCCTTGGCTGAGGCAATTAATTCCACGCTGCGAGATGTGGAAACACGCATGATATGGACTGGTGTGCCTATGGTTGCAACCAATTCTAACAAAGCTGCGATCGCAGTAGTTTCCGCGCTGACGGGTATTGGGGGTAAACCGAAACGGAGAGCATCTGACCCTTCTCTCATTACACCATTTGCTGTTAATTGGCGATCGCTAGGCCAAAAAGCTACTGGTTTACCCAACGGCTGAAGATACTCTAACACTCCCCGCACCAGCGCCAAATTTTCTAAAGGCTTACCATCTGTAAAACCAACAACTCCAGCCGACGCTAAATCTGCCAATTCCGTCATTTGCTTCCCAGCAACATCTAGAGTGATAGCACCCCAGATATGAAGCAGGGAGAGAGGGGGAGATAAGGGAGAGGGGGAAGACAAGGGAGAAAAATTGCCCCCTTGTCCCCCTTGTCTCCTATTTTGCAACTGTGCCACAAGGGCAGGGTTATCAATAACTGGGGATGTATCGGGTAAAATGTTAATTCTGGTAAAGCCGCCAGCAGCAGCAGCTTGTAAAAGAGACAAGAGGGTTTCCCGTTCTTCAAAGCCAGGTTCCCCAGAGTGGCTGTACAGATCTACTAACCCAGGACCGAGAACTAATCCCTGACAATCTCTGATTTGAGTATCGGAACTGATATCAGAAATGCGCGAAGCCACTGCTTCGATATAACCATCAGCAATCACTACATCAAAGAGTCCGTCAATTTCCGAAACCGGATCAATCACCCGTACTTGTTGCAGCAGTTCAGTCATAAAAGTTTTTAGTTATGAGTTAGTTATGAGTAGATATAAATAGGACTTACGCACAAGAGATCCCCCAACCCCCTTAAAAAGCGGGCTTTTGAGTTTCCCCCCTTTTTAAGCTACCGTGTATACACAAGTCATCGAATTAACCAAAACAAAACCTCAAAGAGTCCTGACTTTAGTCCCTCTCCGAACTCACGGAGAGGGACAGGTTTTGCGTAGCAGAACCAGGGTGAGGTTTCTTTGGGCTATTCGATAAACCGTAAATTGCATCAAGAGAGACTTGTGTATACACCGTAGCTTTTTAAGGGGGGTTAGGGGGGATCGAGGTTTCAAGTTTTTAGTGCGTAAGTCCTGTCTAAAGTAGGGTGCCTTACGGCTTTAGCCTAACGCACCATGTTGTAGTAACTTTATTCCTCACTGCAAACTCCTAACTCCTGTACAGACGCGATTAATCGCGTCTCCTAACTCCTAACTCCTAACTCTATTACAATGCCCCTGCTGCTGTTTTATCTAGTACCCCTCCACCCAAGTAAGTGGTGATGTTCATCGCTTGCAATACTGGTAAACCATCGATTCCAGAAGGGTAATCGATAACACTGACTGCACCATTACCCTGGCGAAAATTCCAGAAATTTTCCAGCGATAAACCCAGAATGTGACAAAGCAACGTTTTGTTAGTAGCGTCATGAGCTACTACTAATACGGTTTTAAATTGATTGGTTGATGCTGATTGCACAATTGATTGCCAAGCTGCAACGCTGCGCTCCCAAACTTGTTGCAAATTCTCCCCTTCAGGCATTTGAACTTGCGCTGGTACTAGCCGCCAGCGCTGTAATTCTCCCGGAAACTCTTGCTCTATCTCTGTTTCTAATTTTCCTTCCCAGAGTCCGTGGCTGATTTCTCTTAAACCATCTTGCAATTCTAACTTTACATTAGGATGTTGTTTTAAGATAATCTCTGCTGTTTCTTTAGGGCGCAACATTGAGCTACTTACAGCAAAATCGATCGCTACCTGTTGGAGAAATTCGCCTGCTTTTTCCGACTGTTGTCTACCGTTGTCGTTAAGGGGGACATCAATTTGCCCTTGAAACCTAGTTTGGCGATTCCAATCAGTTTCCCCATGACGCACCAGTAACAACCGTATTCCTTGATGATCAGGTCGCAATGAGGGTAAAATCTCTCCGGTGTGTTGCGTCTGATTTAAGGATTCTAGTTGGACTGATTCGCCCAATCCTCCAGCAAAATTTAGTACGGTGATGCCACAGTTAGATTGCTGTATTGAATGGTAGCGACTTGCAGGGATGGATAGCGCTGTGCTAATCAGGGCGCGATTAATTCCGTTATGTCCAACTATCAGAATAGTTTCGCCTTGATGGTAAGACAAAATTTCTTGCCAAAATTGCCGTGCTTGTTCGTATAAAGCAAGAACGGGAAAATGTTCTCTTGTTCCTTCTGCATCATTAAGCAACATCCGCAGTTCGTCGGGGCGTTCGTGCCAAGTGCGGTAGTCTTCGGCAAATTTTTGCTTAACTTGGGCAGTTAGCAGTGCTTCCCATAAAGGCAAGTCAATTTCCAGCAGCAAATCAGAAACTTGGACTACAGCAGACTGTCCGGGATGAGTAGCTAACTCACTATGGATAATATCTGCTGTGTGTTTGGCTCGTTGCAAGGGACTGCTGTAAATCCCATTAAATAAAATATTGCTGAGGGCTTTGCCTACTTTACTAGCATCGTTACGACCTCTTTCGGTTAATGTTGACGCATCAGTGCGCCCTTGAATACGCCGCTCGGTGTTATAACCGCTTTGACCGTGGCGCACAATAATGACACGAGTCATCGCAAAGCCCTCCTCTATCTAGACGATTAATTCTACTGCAAAATGATTGCAGAATTATCGACTCAGGAATGCGGATTTAGTCAGGTGCGAAACTTTATTCTCGTAGGCGAGACAGGATGAGCCGCAAAAACAGCCGTTGTATTGACAATTTTATTAACAAAGCTGTTTTGATCATCAGGCATCTACGGTCAGAACTACAGCGTTAACCTTTATACCTGATTATTGTCTCTCTATATCTAACTGCACTTGCAATCCATCATTCTCACTCCCCGACTGAGCCGGGGTTAAGAAAACAGAAGTGTCTGGCAGTGATAATGATTCGTTAAACCGGATTTTGAGTGGAGTTTTATTGTTTCTTGTATTGTTGTTGGAGATGCTTGCGGGATTAGTTTGCTCAAAAAAGCTTCTAAAGTCATTTTGGGCTGTTCTATGATCAATTCCAACTAGAGAATCACCAGTTAATCTGTATTGTCCTCGATTTAAGCTTGATGCTGGTGACTGTCCATACACTTGGCTTCCTAAGTTTGCAAAGGCTGCCGTAATTCCCAAGAAAGCAATAATTTTGGTGTTCATTTGTTTTATCCAAATTATCTTTAATATTGCTTGGATTTATTATATGGGCAAATTCTTTTAATTAACTCTATCGTTAGATTCTATAAGAATAATTGTATTGCGTATATACTTAGCTTGTCAATGATTCCTGCTCTGTGTTGCCTAAAATAAACAGATAAAATATAAGCCAAGCTATAACTAGCGATCGCGGTTAAGTTCGTTGAGATATGCCGGCATTTATTTGAGTTACGTTGTCTAAATTTTCAAGAGAAAAATTTGAATAGTGCTTCACTACTATCAATCACTGTTGTACAGCACAGCAGAAGCCTCTTTGTGCATTCCACTTATTAAGACTTGTGTACTAAAGATAGCGATCGCCTTGTGGCAGTTGCGTAAGTCCTGAAAAAGACTGGGCTAGATGTAGCTTTAGCTGACCGCAGCGTGGGAGAATAATTCCTAACGCCTGATTTCTGGGGGTACTAAAACAGCTATAGCTTTAGGTATAACCCGAAAATGAGCAGGTGTATAAGTAGTGATTTCACCATCTGTATTGATCGGACGCGGTTTGTGAGTATACACCTCTATTTCTTGACCTTGAAGAGAACGTACACTCTGCCAATGTATATGTCGCCCTTGTCGCATTGCCGGAAGCAATAGTATAATTTGCCACCAGTGTTTAAGCTCCAAGCTATAAAGGTCTAGCCTTTGATCATCGATTGTGGCATCCTCAGCCACTGTCATACCACCGCCGTAATAGCGGCCGTTACCTACAGCAATTTGCACTGTTTTCACGCGAACTGATTCACCATTAATCACAATCTCCGCAGTAAAAGGTCTAGCTTCCCAAATCACTTGCAAGGCAGTGGCAGCATAAGCAAATATTCCCCAACGGCGTTTAACTTCTTTGGTAAGTAGTTCGGTAATTTTTACACTTAATCCCAGACTGGCAACATTAAAAAAGTGTTTGCCGTTCACGCAACCCAAGTCGATGCGGTGTAAATTTCTATATGCAATAATTTTGCAAGCTTCGCTGAGGGAATTTGGAATTTCCAAAGTCCTCGCTAAATCGTTGGCAGTTCCCAGAGGCAAGATTCCCAAGGGCAACTGAGTATCAACTAAAGCATCTACTGCGGCATTGAGAGTCCCATCTCCTCCACCAATGATTACCAACTCAACTTGATGTTGATAGCGAAATATAACTTCAGCAAGATGTTTGGGGTCTTCTGTAGACTCCTCAATTAAATCAAAGCCGAGTGTCTTCAGATATTGAATCGCTTCTGACACACCCTTTTGCCCTTGGCGGGCATGACGATTTACTAACAGCAGTGCGCGGGAACTCATGGCTAGTACCTTTTGTAGTTGATATGTCCAATAATCCGCATCCATGTATTCTGCTTCAAGTTGACTATAAAAAAGTGTTTAAGTTGTAATGACAGTTATCAAAAATTCATTTCGTCAATGGTTATTATGTTGTAGTTAGAATTTTTAATTTCTATTTTATCTCTATTAGCCGTCCGTGTGTGGATACCAAGTAAATATATTTTTTACTCACTCAAGGACTGGATTTAGGTATTTTTAAGAGAGGATTCATACCAATATTATAATACTCAGAATATAATGCCTAACAATGAGATATTGTTTATTGGTATAAATACATGGTTTTAGATAAAATTTGTATTTATACTATAGGACTAGTATTTGATTTTTGAAATGCACGTAGTGGACCCTCTAGGCTAAAATAGTGCATTAGACGTAGACGTAGGTTGGGTGGAGCGGAGCGCAACCCAACTGATTATCAGGATGTTGGGTTACGCAAAGCCTCCACCCAACCTACAATTTTTTTGCAACATTCTAGCCAAGAGGGTCTACTACAAGACTACCGAGATTTTTTCAGAAATCAAATATGATTCCTATATTAATATTTACAATTATTTAACTTTATTTAATTAATGGTAAAGATTGTTCGTAGTTTGCACTGTCTTCGCTAAAGTTCTAAGAGGAAGCCTGAGCTACTCCTGCTTCCCCTACTTAAGATTTACTTACTTAGTGCCTCACCATCTAAGCGACATAATTTTACTTTGTTGATGATCTTTGCACCTATTCTTTCATAGAACTTGATTCCACGCTCGTTAGATACAGCTACAGTCCAATCGATTCTGCTACAACCATTTGAAGGCTTTAGCAATCCCAATAAATACTGCTAGTGACATCCAAGAAGATTCCACAGTCGTTAGTATGGTGAATCAAGGATTGAGAGCAGCATTTCATTAATTGAAGTAAATTGGGAAAATTACTTAAAAACTATTAGGTATCGTACCTCTTGTGCCGTTTAACCGGATTCATCCACACTTCTAAGCGACTAAACGCCTGTGAAGAAAGTAACGTCAAACACAAATAAATCACTGATATATCGACGTAAATTTCAAAGACGCGATAGTTATCGGCGATAATTAACTGCCCTTTACGTACTAATTCTTCAAACCCAATCACAGAAACTAAGCTTGTATCTTTCAACAAACCAATAAACTCATTACCTAAAGGTGGAATCATCCGCCGGAAAGCCTGGGGAAAAATTACATAACTCATTATTTGTACAGAATTCAAACCTAATGATTGTGCTGCTTCTGCTTGTCCTGATTCAATCGATTGAATCCCACCACGGACAATTTCGGCAATGTATGCAGCACTATTCAAACTTAAAGCAATTACCCCAGCAGTCAGACGATCAAAAGTAAATGTCAAACCAAGTTCTTGTAAAATTGCAGGTAATCCAAAGTAAATGATAAAAATTTGCAGCAACAAAGGCGTTCCTCGGAAAAAATCCACATACGCCCTCGCCACCCAACGCACAGGTGCAATATGAGAAAGTCGTACAATACCAATCAGCGAACCCCCAATTAAACCAAACACTACAGAAAGTATCGTCAATTGCAACGTTACTAATGCTCCCTGTAATAAAGTCGGAAAAGCCTGCAAAATCACGTCAATTGAAGTTAATATTTTAGGAGCGCCAGCCTTACTTTTATTCTCAAATGGTGATTTAACTGGTAATGATGGGGGTTCAGTTTTAAACCATTTTCGATAAATTTGGGAATAAGTGCCATTTTTCAGCACCCGATCTAAACCATTATTTATTAATACCAAATTTGGCGAATTTTTAGCTGTAGCAATCCCGTAAAACTCCTCTGTCAGCAATTGCTGTACTATTTTAATTCCCTGAAGATTTCTCGTATTAATAGCATATAAAGTCACTGGTGCATCATTGATTACCGCATCGACATTACCATTGAACAATTCTTGCAGGGCTAAAGGTGCTGAATCAAAACTGCGAATTTGCACTCCAGGAATACTCTTAGCCTTTGCAGCCCCAGTTGTACCAATTTGTACCGCGATTTTTTTATTTTTGAGACTGTCAAAACCAGTAATATTTTGATTATCTGCACGGATGGCGATCGCTAACCCAGCCTTAAAATAAGGACGGGAAAAATCAATCGTCTTCGCCCTTTCCTGTGTAATCGTGATCGAACTAATCGCCGCATCTACCGTTTTGCCTTTCAAAGCTGGGATAATGCCATCAAAAGGCAGACTTTGAAAATCCACTTTAAAGTTAGCTGAGGAAGCGATCGCATTCATCAAATCAATCGAAAAACCTTGCAACTCACCACCTTGTCCTTGAAACTCAAAAGGTGGAAACGCCGGTTCGGTAGCAATCTGCAGAGTTTTCCCCGCGCTAGGATTCACAGCACAGCCAACCAGTAACAAACAGCTAAAACCTACAACCACACACCAGCGCAGCCAACGCCCAAGATCAAATTTAGCCATATTATTTTCTCTCTCCCTCTGCGCCCTCTGCGCCTCTGCGGTTCGTTCAAGTTATATCTTGCAACTGTCCAATCTCCCGCCAAGAAATAAATTTCTTGGCTAATAGTTAAAGTCTACTGAAGTAGACTTTAACCCTTACTAAGTCCTCTTTAGCAGGCTTTAGCTATTAGCGTCAGAATGAATTCTGAGGCATTTTTTAGGACTGCTGCACGGTCTACATTAAAAACCTTACAATCAACTGTAGAACAGCTTGACATAAGTAATGAACAATACCATCCCCGCGATTATTTTTGACAATATAGAAAAAAACTTTGGCTCCCTAAAAGTCCTCAAAGGAATCACAGGTGAAATCAACCGGGGAGAAGTCGTTGCAGTGATCGGTTCCTCCGGCTGTGGCAAAAGTACCCTACTACGCTGCTTCAACCGCCTAGAAACCATTGACAACGGACGTTTAATAATCAACGGTATCAACTTATCCCGCCCTACTGTCAACTATAGCCAACTGCGACAACTACGAACACAAGTAGGCATGGTTTTCCAACAGTTCAACCTGTTTCCTCATCTCAGCGTCCTAGAAAATATGACACTTGCGCCCCGTAAAGTACTGGGTAAAACACCAAAGGAAAGCGCCCAACTAGCGAGATTATATCTCGAAAAAGTCGGCTTATTTGACAAAGCATCTAGTTATCCCGAACAACTTTCTGGCGGACAAAAGCAACGAGTAGCGATCGCTCGTAGTTTATGTATGAATCCCCAAATCATGCTATTTGACGAACCCACCAGCGCCCTAGATCCCGAACTCGTTGGCGAAGTTTTGCAAGTGATGCAACAATTGGCATCAGAAGGGATGACAATGGTGGTTGTCACCCATGAAATGCAATTTGCAAAAGAAGTAGCCCATCAGGTGATATTTTTAGATCAAGGTATTGTCACAGAACAAGGTTCAGCTTACGAAGTTCTGACCAATCCCCAAAGCGATCGCCTACGTATTTTCCT
>NZ_JBTYKD010000363.1:0-2665 GCF_054880495.1 Nostoc sp. | reverse complement strand
GATTTATCGATAAAAGCCAATAAAAATTAGGTAGCTTTATCGCACATCTTTTTACTTTTTCTGGGATTATACGGTGAGGTGCAAGATATGAGACGTATGAGCTTTTTCTGTGCCCCTACCGCGTGGTCTATTTACCTGAAAATACCCGTAAGATAGCTTAGGCAAAATTATAATGTATCTAGTTATACTATTTAGCGAAAATATTGATCCAATCTGCTCAATAAGATAACTCCCAAAATAAAAACACCTGTAAATCTATCGACAAAACGTAGAATAAGTTCTAAACTACGGTAAGTCAATCGACAAAGTGTGTATTGCGGAGCAAGCAATAAAATAACCAACTTCAAAAGAAAAATTTTGAAGTAATCAAGCAATATCGTTTGATATTTAGCTAATTTTGCGGTGTTTAGTTGAATATATTCTCAAAGCTTGCTCCCTGAGAGTATTTAGCAAGTTGGAAGACATGAGATAGTTAAAAGGAGTGAATGTGATCAACGCCATACAGATTAACGAAAATTTGACAACCACAGGACAAGTCATACCAAAACAGCTTGAGCAAGCTATCCAAGAAGGTTTTAAGTCCGTTCTAAATCTGCGATCGCCTGATGAATTAGGATTTTCTCAGGATGAGGAAAAAGTAGCACAAGCATTGGGGCTGTATTATACAAATGTTCCAATGAAGGTAGATTTAAAAAATTTGAATGAAGACCTGATTACCAAAATCCTCACGATACTAGAACAAATCCCGAAACCAGCAGTTGTGCATTGTGCAGCCGGGATGCGATCAACTGGAATTGCGCTGTTGAGTATCGCTATCCAGGAAGGATTAACACCAGAGGAAACCTTAGCAAGAGCGAGGAATCTGGGTTTTGGATTCTTTGAACACGTTGGCGTTAGTCCCCGGTTGAAGCAATTGTTTGTGGACTACGTTAACAAACACGCCAAAGTAGCTGTACATAATCGCTGAAAGCTGAAAACAATGATTTTTAGGTATGCGGTCAGTTAAAGCTACATGAATTGCCCCAGAGTGGGTGTAGTTTTGTGTAAGTCCTAAGATGTTTCACTATTTCAGATTTGACGATGTGCAATTCCTCAAAATACTTAAAGCCACCGCCTCCGCCACCTTAATACCATCGATACCAGCCGAGAGAATTCCCCCTGCATATCCCGCTCCTTCACCAGCCGGATAAAGACCGATTGTATTCAAACTCTGATAATCCTCTTGACGTTTAATCCGAATCGGTGATGACGTGCGGGTTTCCACCCCAGTCAACACAGCATCATCCATCGCAAATCCTTTAATTTGCTTGTCAAAAGCCGGAAGTGCTTCACGGATGGCAGCGATCGCATAATCTGGTAAACTCTGGCTCAAATCAATCAAGTGTACCCCAGGTGTATAAGACGGCTTAACAGTGCCTAAGGCTGTAGAGGGCCGATGCTTGAGAAAGTCACCCACCAATTGCGCTGGAGCTTCATAAGTTGCACCGCCCAACTCAAAAGCCTGTTCTTCTAAGTGCCGTTGCAAGTCAATTCCCGCTAAGGCATTTCCCGGATAATCTTCGGGTGTAATGCCGACAACGATCGCACTATTAGCATTGCGCTCATTGCGAGAGTATTGACTCATCCCATTGGTGACAAGTCGCCCCGGCTCTGATGCGGCTGCAACCACCAAGCCCCCCGGACACATACAGAAACTATACACAGAACGACCATTTTGGCAATGGTGAACCAGTTTATAATCGGCAGCACCTAAAAGCTTATGACCCGCCTGATTGCCGAAACGACATTGATCAATCAGCGACTGGGGATGTTCCACCCGAAAGCCGATGGAAAAAGGTTTAGCCTCAATGTAAACCCCGCGTTCAAATAGCATTTGGAAGGTATCGCGGGCGCTATGACCGACCGCAAGAATCACATGATCGCTGGCGATATATTCCCCACTGGCGAGGGTGACTCCCTGCACCTGTCTATTTTCGATGTTGATATCTTCCACCCGACTTTCAAAGCGAATTTCGCCGCCGAGGGATTCGATTTGGCCACGGATACTTTGGACGATTCCGACCAGTTTGAAGGTGCCGATATGCGGTTTATTAATGTAGAGAATCTCTGGTGAGGCTCCCGCATTGACGAGTTCGGTTAACACCTTGCGTCCATAATGCTGAGGATCTTTGACCTGACTGTAGAGTTTGCCATCAGAGAATGTACCCGCCCCGCCTTCGCCAAACTGGGCATTGGATTCTGGATTGAAGTCTGATTTTTTCTTCCAAAAGCCAAAAGTATCAACGGTGCGATCGCGGACTTTTTTGCCACGTTCTAAAATGATTGGACGGAAGCCCATCTGCGCGAGCATCAAACCCGCAAACAAGCCGCAAGGCCCTGTACCAATGATGATGGGGCGAATCGGCAAATTGCTGCTAGCTTGTGCCACTGGGCGATAACTCATGTCTGGGGTAGCAATGAGATGGGGATCTTTTTTCAGGCGCTTGAGTAGATGAGTTTCGTGAGTCGTTTCGACATCCAGAATATAGACAAGGCTGATATCTCCTTTCTTGCGGGCATCGTAGCTACGCTTGAAGATGGAATAGCTGATCAATTCTTCGTCTATAATTTGCAGCTTTTTGAGGATGGCACTCTTGATCTCATCTTCAGGATGATCAAGCGGGAG
>NZ_JBTYKD010000362.1:0-2405 GCF_054880495.1 Nostoc sp. | reverse complement strand
TGCAATTAATGTTGACTGCGACTAAAGTCGCACGAGCCGTTTCCCTCTCAGCACTGAAGTGTCTGAGTTTCCCACATCCCGCGAGGTTCTATGACCCAGGAGAGTGACAGCTTTTCTATGGGATGCAACGCTCTGTGCAGGGAAAAAGTGCCAAAGTACGATTGCAATTGACCCCTGACTTCTAACTCCTGACTTCCGACTTCCAACAACTAGTAGTCTTCCAAGGCAACTTTGTTAGCTAGCTTCACGTCTTCATAGAAACTTGTACATCATTACTTACGTAATTTTACTAGTATAATTTTGATTATGTAATTTTACTAACATAATTTTTAATTTGTTATGGAAATACTCATTAAGGCTTATTGGAACATTCACTGATTAATCCTCCCCTGCTGGCAGTGTCTTAACATACCATCGGATAAGATTTGAGCACAATCAAAAAAGTTATTCCTAAGCCTACCCTATGCGTTACTCTAAGCTTCTTTTCTCTGCTGCGATCTCGTTTGCTTCCGTTTGTTTAGGTGTCCAGCAAGCTTCCGCAGGAACTTTGTCTTCTAGTGGTTGGGACTATACGTTTGGTAATCCTAGCAATGCTTCCGGCGGTTCAGACTACAGCATTGATGCAATGGCGATTAAGGATACAGGAAGCCAAATCCTCGTTGCCCTGAACGGGGGGATGCCCTTAAGTGGAGTTTCTAAGAATAACTATTGGACTAACAATAGCCCGATCAATATTGGCTATGGTGACTTATTCTTTAACTTCACTGGTCAAAGTTTCCAAACCGCCAGCCAAGATAACGAATTGTACGCGCTTAGATTTGCCACTGACGCGGCTAACCCTTTGCCGATAGGAGTTTACTCAGGGGTTTCTGCTAAAACTGATACCCTATCCCATGATGGTTATTCCAGCCTGAAGTGGTACTTTCAGGAGGGATTTGGAACCAACGGTGACTTTACAAGCGAGCAAAATGAGTACAGCTACTTGTATGGTCAGAGCGTTGCCGCCAACCCGACTGGAGTTGCTTGGAGTTCAGATACGAGTTCTGCAGCAACCAACACCCCTATCCTCAATACCATCAGTTCTGGTACTTATGTGGGTGGAATTACAGCACTGACTACATCTGACCTCATAAGTAATGGATTGAACTTCACTAACTGGAACAATAACGCCACAGGAAGTTATACCATTGCTTTCGCCATTGACAAATCTTCCCTGGGCGTAGGGAACTATATGGCCAACATCTTCATGCAGTGCGGTAACGACGGAATTGGTCTACAGGGCAATGTTAAGGCTGTCCCCGAACCTAATACTGTGGCTGGAATTGTGGTCGGTGCATTACTGATGGGAACTCTGGGTCGTAAGCGTCGTCGAACCGTGGCATAGTTGCTAGACCCTGTAGTCGATTGAGACTAGTGGTCTGTAAGTGAGTAAAGAACTACCATTACTCACCTGCCAATATGAAAAGTGCCAGACTTAAAGAGTTTCGTCAAGTAGCTTACAAATATAGGAATTATATTTGATTTCTGAAAAAATCTCGGTAGTAATGTTGCAAAAAAATTGTCGGTTGGGGAGCCACTGCGTTGCGCGGGTTTCACGCGTTGTAGCAAGTGGCGTTGGAGGCTTTGCCAAAGCCAACATCCTGATAATCAGTTGGGTTGCGCTCCGCTCCACCCAACCTACGTCTAGGTCTAATGCACTATTTTAGCCTAGAGGGTCCACTACGTGCATTTCAAAAATCAAATACTAGTTCTATATTTAGCTTAAATAGTAGAAGCGTCTCACCTACCCGATAGGGAGGTGATGAGATGAATACACGTGAGTGACGAATTGACCAACGAGCAAAACCATCGCATAGCGAAATCAGCAATGTTGGTCGATGATAGCGAAGCGTTAGCGGGTACTCCCGCGTCGGAATGAACACTTTGTTGGTTTTCTTCAAAATATTTTATATAATTTTAATCACATAGGTGTAACTCAATTAAATGCTGAAAAGCAGCCGATGAAAAAAGTTCAAAATTATCTCCAAAAGTCCCTAGTACAGCACGGCGTAAATAAGCCACCCATTTGTAATCTCTGAAACCCTTGCTAAAACGTAATTACGAATTACGAATTACGAATTACGAATTACGCGAAGCGGTACTAGGGCATAGTGGCTCTAGAGCTTCAGTTAATGTCCTCCTAAAGGAGTCGCCCAGATGCCCACACTCACCCTCATTGGGAGTGTGTGGAGTATGTCACGTAGATCCTTCATACGCGACCTTTGAATTAACAGATGCCATATTGCTAATCCGCAATGTTTACTGCTTAGCTGCCCTACGGAAAATTAGTTGGGTTCTAGCAAGTTTGCAATCGCCCTCACTAACTCCTCTGGCTCTACAGGTTTTGTAATGTGAGTTTGAAATCC
>NZ_JBTYKD010000361.1:0-19224 GCF_054880495.1 Nostoc sp. | reverse complement strand
ACAATTAATCCTTTTACTAACTTGCGGCTTTGTTCTATTGAATCGAACTGAACACTCTCCACTAGCAAAGATTGATTAGCTAGTCGTTGCACTATAGTTTTAATATCTTCTTCTGCAACTTTTTCAAGTCTACTTATTGCTTCTCTGTCTTTGGCAACCGGACTCGTTGCCAAGATTGTTAATGCTTCGGATAACTCAATCATTTTATATTTTTCTTCCTTTTTCGGAATAAAGAAAATAAGCATCTTCCTACATGCAAAACTATTACCCAAAACCAAAACTTAAATCTTAAACGCCAGGCTAATGACGGAACATTGTGGCTATTTAATCCGGCCAACTGTCTCCAAACTTTTGTGTAATGGACGCTGTTTGGATGAGAACTTCTGCCGTAGCCATTGTGGTGGCAGCTTTCACAAAGCGGAAAAGCATCGTACCCAATAATTTCACACCCAGATACTGATTTCTTGGGACTATGAAACAGAAGCATTCCCAAGATGCGGCGTATCGGACTGCGCTTATATTTCACATGATGCACAACTACGGCTCTCCCATGCATTGGATTGCAAGTGCAGAAGGGCATCAATCTCAATCCTTTTTTGCAAGTAAATCGCCAGCTTTCAGAATACTCAAATTCTGTTTTCTCACGGCCCATTTTTATCAGCCTTCCTCATTTTTTAGCATTGCTGCCAATTCGCCATTGTCGTAGTTATCAATCAGCCATTTAAACAGAGACTTACCGTGAACGGTATACGACCGCGTGGGATGTTGTTTGTTTTCACCGCACTTTAAAACACTTCTAATAATCTCTCGCTGAGTCACCCCATCATTTACTAAATTGCGAATGTCATTG
This sequence comes from Nostoc sp., assembly GCF_054880495.1. Classification (NCBI taxonomy): domain Bacteria; kingdom Bacillati; phylum Cyanobacteriota; class Cyanophyceae; order Nostocales; family Nostocaceae; genus Nostoc; species Nostoc sp. The sequence goes on along the minus strand of NZ_JBTYKD010000361.1, from coordinate 18,374 downwards.
AACAAAGTCTCTGCTGTGGTGTCTGGGTAAAATTCGCTGACCTTGCGAATTGTCCAAACAAAGTTGATATCCGTTTCATCAGAAAAGTTGTATAAACGCTCGTATTCTCTGTACTCCTCTCTCATATCCGAGACGATACCAAGAATAAATTCTCCAGTGTCTGCGTTCGATGACAGAATCATTGGGCGTTGTTCTTGTACAGATAAGGCTTTAGCTTCTGGGAAAACTGCCCTCATCCGCTCCCTTTGTTTGGTATCAGCAATAACGTGCTGGTTGCTGATAGCTTGGCTAATAATTTCGTAGTTACCTTGATTTTTCTTGGTGTTTCTGAATGCTTGATACATCAGAATTACACCTGCTCGTCCACCTTTGGAAGATAAGAATTTTAAGTCTTCAATATTCGAGGATTGCGTCCCCACATAAGCAGCAACATCAAGCTCTCGACCATTAAAAATAATCTCTGCCATCCCAGCATTGAAAGCATCGCCCAAAGTGATTTTCTGAAATGCTCCAGATTCTTCAGGATAGCGGACAACTTTTTTACTCAGCGACGAACTCAACAGCTTTTGCTGTGACATGAAATCGTCCAAGATTAAAATCACTGGAGAATCTTGGCAGTATTCTTCTCTCTCTGATTTAGGAAGCGCTGCCCGTTTGCGTAATTCGGTAATGACTTTTAGCAATATCTCATAACAGACATTGGAATCTGCGTTAAGACGACCGACTTCGGCTCCCGAAAAGCCGTCATTCTTCATAGCGATCGCATATAAACGAACTCTGTCCCCAAACCGCTTTTTCTTGCGACCGACGACAACACCGAGAGAAACAGATTTACCTGCTCCTGGTGTCCCCAGAAAAATCAGACTTTGGCTGGTATCTACCAACCCGTCTATTGCTCTTGAACCAGCTGTAACTAGCGTTCTTAATGCGGTACTGTCTACTACTATGGGTGAACTGTCCTGAATAGGATCAGGTGAATTCTGATCGATTGGAATAGTCGCAGCCATTAAGGTTGTAGTAGCCTCAAGAGTCTGGGACTCAATTTGAGCAGGTGGTTTCTCAGCTAAAATCTGCTCTGCTAGTTCAGGGTTATTTTCCAGCAATAGCATGGCATACCCATCAAGTAGCTGCTGCTCAAAATCTTTAAATCGAATATCCGAGGATAAAATCAGTTTCTTTTCTTCCTCCGAAGCTAAAATCGCCTGTCGCTTTTCCTCTAAGAAAGCGTCGGTTTCTTCTTGTTTTGCGATCGCACCTAAACTTTCAACTTCCAGCCCGGAAATAACGTAGCCCCCAGCCAAGAGCGCCATTGCCACTAATCCCAAAGACAACCGCATTTTGCCATTTCCTGGTAGCACAATTGCATCCTGCGCTGTTTGGGGAGGACTAACATTAACAGAAATGGCTACTCTCGTGCAGGGGCTTGTCGCTGCATCACAATACTGCAATCGGGAGTTGAAGTACCCCGACAAGCTGCCGATAGCTGCGATCGCTCCACAAATAAAAAGCCCCGTGCTAGCGGGAGCATAAAGTTTGTGTAGCATATATTACTTCAAGAAAACTAAGAACAACATCATCGCTATCAGCACCCCTAACCCAACAAAACCAACTTGCCATGTTGGCAGAATCCAGTAGCCCAAAGTAATCGGATTGCTCAACGCCATAAACAGCACATCCCAGAAAGCAGCGATGCTTAGTGTGATCGCTAACCCGCTCAACCTCCGAAGCATTAAGGTTTCTTGCGTTGCATCGTCCGGCGGAATCAAGAGAAGCCAACCAGCGATCGAGAGCTTCAAGGCAATGTAAATAATCCACCCTCCCACCAACAGGCGGGAGAAGTGGGCAGCGCTCACACCGAGCGAAAACCAAAATCCATAGGCGCTTCCGAAATGAACAAGTTTCATCATTTTGAGGCGCTTTGAAACCTTTGCCATTACCTACAATCCTTGCAAGAATTCAAACACCGAGTTGGCTGCTGTTCCATTTTTCATCTCCCCAACGGGTGCAGCAGCAGATTTGGTGGGAGCAAAGGCTTTCGGGCTGGTTGTGCCGTACTGCATCAGACGCCGCAATCGCGCCCTTGTGTCAAGCACTGCAATCATCTCCACAGGTTTTTCGTTGGGTTCGGTTTCTGCTAATCGTGTCTCTTTTTCCTTGTCAGCTTTCAGCTTTTTGGCTGCTCGTTTTAACGCTTCTTGCAGTTTGTGTTCCTGGAGGTCAATGTGGCTACTAACATCATTATCAATTTGCGCGACCTGCGTTCTACCCGAAGCCGCGAGCTTTTTCTGTTCTCCTAAATAACCCTTGTGGGACAGAAAGACATCCATTGTGGATTGATCAATTTTCTTCATGCCGCCGACGCCTTCTTTGACGCAGCGATTCACGAATTCATGATACTTGACAACCCCATCAATGTAACTGCGGAGGTTCTGCTCAATGGCAGGTAAATTATCCAGGAGGAAATTTAGCTGATCTAGTTGATCAGCCATTTGAGCTATTTCGTTAGGAGTCATCCCCGGCAACGTCGTCAGGAAATCGCCAATCCCAAAATAGTTGTTCAGCAGCCCCTGCATTTCCGGGGACGAATCAAAGGATTTAATCAATCCAGTGACTGACGGAGCAATGGGGGTATTCGCCCTGTCAGTAGACGTTTGGGGAATGCGATCGCTGTCAGCCACTGACGAATTTTGGTTATTTCCCCTGTACTTAGCCAAGGCACTAGCAAAGGCTGAAGCGAATGTTTTTTTATCTGTCACTTTACCTCCTCAGCAGAACGCCTTTGATTAAACCTTCAGATTCTGCTTTCTGGCGCTCTAGTTGAGCGCGACAGGCAGCATTATCTGATTCCTTGTTTTGAATTTCTTGCTTCAGTCGGGCGTTGTCCGTCCAGAGACAAGCGATTATTACTGCGATCGCTAGCATTCCGAACAGGTCGAACAGGCTGAACTGTTGTTTCTCCGCCATTGCCCCCAATCCAAAAACTACTCATTACATAGGCAGAAAATCCCCCCCCGATAATCCCCAAAACAACCAAAACCCAAAGCGCAACGTCAACGAACTTGGTAATTTTTTTCATATAAAACAACATCACGATGCTTTGGGCTTGTCGGCTGGCGCTAGGGCTTTGAGCGGTTTCTTGTGCCACTCTGTCAGCTGCTTTACTTGCTCCCCCAAAGCGGTCAAAGTCCCGACTTCAAAGGATTTGAACATCGCCGGAGCAATTTTTCCCATGTCTCCACCAGCGATACGGGTTAGCACCAACTGCATAATCCGAGCGCCGCGTAGGTCAATAATGCTGTCTGCAACAGCTATGTCAAAGCTCTCAAACTGGTCATCCATCTGAAATCCGGCTTCTTGCCCTGTTTCTTCAGAGCGAGTCTCAGGAGGCTTGGCAGCACCTTTAGCGGTTTGTTGTGCAGTCTTGTAACTCATAAAAAACTCCTGGTATGCGGTGAACCCACTGCCTTTAAGCACGGGAGGAAAGCGACGCGGCGACTTTAGTCGCAGTGACAATTAGCCCGGTAGAGCGTCTGATTAGCCGGACTTTGTTTTTGCTAAATTGTCCTAACCGTTTCCAGTCGGCATCAGACACAGAAACTTGTTTTTCTCTATCGCCACTCACCCAACCGCGATAGGTCTTAGAGCCTTGAGTAACCTCAACATAATCACCTTTCCTGAATCCGTGGCGAGTCACAATACCACCGTACTTACGACGCACTCCACCAATTGCTGGAACCATTAAATGAAGCTGACGGCGCGATACTGGAGGTCTGCGAATTACCATAAAAGGCGCAGGTGTTATAGTCACGTCACCTCTCCAGCCCATTGAGTGACGATCAATGATGCCGTAATTAATGAAGGTGCTACAAGCTAGAGCAACCCCATCCACCGCATGAGTGGCGGGCATTGCATCACCCTTCGAGTGTTTTTGTTTTTCTAATCCTAATTGGGTGCGTATTTGTGCAGTCTCCCAACCTTGAACTTGCTTAACTTCACCAAAGGCTTCTAACCTTTCTAGCTGCCAAACCTGCCCAACCATCACCGGACTAAACCCTTTATCTCCCCGCGCTTTGACGACCTCGTAGGTGACAGTTTTGAAGGGAAAAATCAAGGTTAGTTCTTCTAAAACGCGCCACTCTAAATCGCGGTTGGCTCTGATGCTGGGAGGTACTTTTGGACATTTGCGATTATCAAATCGCTTTTGGCGATGAGCGCGAAGCTTGAATGCAACTTTGCGATTAATACGGCGACCCCTACGACCTCGGCGCATCATGGCACGTTGCCTCATCCGGTCTTTGACGGTTTTAAAAGGTAGCTGGAGGTGAGCCAGCCACAACGTAAACTTGGCGGATTGAACACCGATCCCTGTATAAAGTTTTCCAGGGTCTACACCAACCACTATTGGCTGGGTTTTTTCCCCTGCTGCTTTAATTAACTGGATCTGAAATATTCCTAAATCGTTGTATACAACTCTTGCTTTTCCCTCCTTTAACCAACGTCGCGCTCTACTGGACTTGGTTGGCATTAGGGGTAGCCCCGACTTTGATAGAACTGGTACTCGTAACATGGAGACAATCCTTTCGAGTTTAGTTAATAGTCCCCTCGCTCAACCAATTACAGATGTCTCGGCTCAACCCGACGACCTAACAAAAGGTCTTAAATTATTTCCGAACTGGGGAAGCATTCGGAAGTTTTAACCGCAATTAGCCTCAGTGAGCTAGTCAGGCACGTAAGATTTGTTTCTTACAAGCTCCGTCTATTCAGAGCGGAGTTACTGACAAATCTCCTCCATTCTTTGGTGAATTTTCTCTACGGCGGTTTCGTACTGGAAGCGCTTGACTAGCTTCCGAAACTCAAATAAAACCTGCATTGTCTCTCGACTGAATCCCTCGTCTTGGGGCTTGAAATCAAACCCTTTCGGCTTGTTTCTCATCGGCGCAAGACATGACAAATCTCTTATTAAAGTGGTGTTAGCTCCTCCATAGAAAATCCTGCACATGGGTTCCCTTAGCAAATAAGTAATTTCTTGTGGCAGCACTTCATCAAAGCTCTTATTTGCCCACTCAGTAAGGTAAATATCTTGCCAGGATCGTAAAGGTCTACTCCACAATTGAGCTACAGATTCATTCACAATCAATCCATAAAAAACCCACGCCTTTGATAATAAAAAAAAGCGCCCGACGGCGCTATAGATTTGTGGGATTTTCCACAGTCAATTTTCTGGTAATATCAAAATCTCGTCAGATTCAGGATTAACTAAAACTTCGCTGCCAATAACTTGGGATTGATCCGTACTGGCTATAAGTTTTACCCTGAATTTCCAGTCTACTTGCTATAGAAGTTGGATTTTCTCCGATAGTTTTTGCACTTCAATCTGTCTAGCCAATACTGCGATCGCCCAATCAGGACAACCTTTGTAAAACCAATCTCGCACGGTGCCAAGCGTTGGCGCTTGTCCGCCGCTAGGACTAAGAAATTCTTCTATCATCTGCACAATCAATCGTGATGCAGTAGAGATAAAATCTCGCTCTTGTGGGTATATTTTACCCGCTAATCCTGCCTGATCCAGTACAACAGAAGCTATCTGCTGAAGCTTTTGCTTGTTCTTAGATGTACTGTGACAGCCACCGATACCGCGACAAGGCGGCTTTTTAACGTCTTCAATTTGTGCAATCATTAATGTGCCTCCAAGCCTATTTGGGGGAACTGCCTATGGGTGGGAGCGATCGCAGTCTTGTCAGGGGTGCGATCGCTTTAACTTTTTATATCACAACTATAAACCTTTGGGGTAAATTTGTGGCACTTTAAGATAAACTTGTAGGTAAAGCACAAGCAAGGAGATAATGGCTTATCAGTTTTCGCTTTCGTACTATTACATTACAGAGCAGCACGACAAACAGCTTGATGTTTTTAGCGAAGCATCAGGCGATTCTAGGCAGGATTTAATTAATCAGTATGTGCGGGGATGGTTAGGCCGTAACCGTTCATACTATGAAACTTTGGCGAAGCTGGATGTTACTAAGAGGGAAATTGATATAGATGATTGGGTAGAAACAGTTGTTACTCAAGGGTTTGAGGCTTTACCTGATTACAAAAATCCAATAGCAGATGGTGAAATTCCCCTGAATCCTTTGGGGCATATCATCTTACCTGCAAAAATGACTAAGAGAGATATCAACTACATTTTTCTGACCAAGCAGAATTATATATTACTGAGAACAGCCATTTATTACGATGGCTCAAAAATTGCTCAGTATCTTTCTAGGGTCATCTATGAACATATACAGCGAAATTGGGAATTACTGTATGCCCCTCAAGTCGCTGCTGAAACATCTAATAATTGGTTAAAAGGAGATAAATAACAATGGTGCAAGCTGTACAACAAGAATACACACTAGAAAAAGTTCAACAAGCTGTTAATGCGATTTTTGAGGTATTGGGCGAACCCACTGATGAATGGCAACATCAGGCGTTAGCAAAATATAAAAATGGTGATGCGATCGCAGTTAAAAAAATTAACGCCAGTCATCTCAGGGATTATTACTGCAAGTGTTTGGGGTTTTTGGTCAGTGCAACAAGCACCAACCCCAATCTACGCAAGCTTTTATCAGCTGCGGCCAACGCTGCTGCTGACCACGCGCAGGTCAGAACTTTAGATAAAATCAGTGATGGGAATGCGATCGCTTTTGAATCCAGTGACCCAGTAGGCAATGCAACCCAAAACATTCTAAGATTCCTCACACCCCAAACTGAATACCATCAACTCGCGCTAGCTTCCAGAACTAATTACGATGCTCTAAAAGAACTGGAGAAGGAAAATCCAGAGGATAATTTAATCAAAGTATTGTTGTATCTAACTAAGGCGAAACCAGATTCACCAGCACTTTTTACCATCATTGCGGAGGCTGGGGCAACGGCTGCGCTGTATGTGAGAAATCTGGAACATCAAAAAATTACTGGCATGATCGCGGCTGCACTCAACTAACTATTTTTCTTAGAGGATGCATGGCGATCGCTTGTAGTAGGGAGCGATCGCCTTGATTCTTAGAGGATAGTAGGGTGATGCCTACGGCGGTAAACTACGCACCCATTACCAATGCACCAGTACTGCAAGCTGGGTCAGGAGAGTAAGGGGAATGATCACATTGGTTACAGTAGCCCTAAATCTTGAAGAATCTTAACTAGAGAAAGAACAACAGAGACAACAGAACCTACATCCTTCATAACCTCAATCAATTTTCTCCAATCCCAAGGGGTCTTTTTCTTGGCAGGGTTTTCATCAGGATTTTCAGGCTCGGTTGAGCTATAGACTAATTTAGTTAAAATGGAATTAAGCACAATTCAAACTCCAATGCTTGTGTTTTGCTGGCAATGTTTGGTTGAGTATCAGTTAACCAAAATTGATTCATCGACTTTGCTGATAGCCTTTGGTTGAATACCAGTCAATCAAAGGCTATTGCTCTGTTTAACTTTGCTTTTTGTTAGGAAGCCACCTATTTTCTACCTTGATTTGAAGGTAGGCTTTGAGCAGTCCTAACAAGTAAAACCCGGTCATAATCTTAATCCAAAGTTCAGGTTTACCCTTTTCAAGCCATCCACAGCGTAAGGCTTCTAGTTCTCCACGCCATTCCTCTAAAAGAGTATTAGACAGCCAACCTTTTATATGGCTTTTTTGTTTAATTTCTGCCGAGAACTTTTGTTTCATTAGATTAGACAACTTATCTAACTCATCTATATCCACATCCCCATCCCGCACCAACAACAGAATCTGCTCCACACCCAGATCCCGCACCGACACCCGCAGATTCTTCCCATCCCCATCCAGCACCGACACCCGCAGATTCTTCGTATACTCATCCTGCAGACGCTCAAAATCCACACCGCTTAGATCTACTGGTTTCTGATTCCAGTGACGCATTATTCTGACTACTTTACGAAAGGTATTTAGATATTGCATTGACTCAAGCTCCTGCCAAACCAGCTTGACCTGTCATTGAACGCATCCTTAATTGGTTACGATAGTCTTGTACTTCTCTAAGTACTGTCTGCCCTGAACCAGTTATTATGTAGTACTTACGACGCGCACCTCCTGTTTCATCCTGATCGCTTCCCCATTGCCACGAAACTAGTCCTTTTTTTTCTAGCCTGTTCAATGTGGGATATAAACTACCAAATCCAATGGATATTGGTCTACCTTGATTTAACCCATCTAAGATTTCAAGACCATACATTTTTTGAGTCCCCATGAGAGTTAAGATATCTTCCTCTAAAGCGGAAAGCCTAATTCCATCTGCTTCATCCCGAACGTTGCTCATAACTTCTCTTCAACTTGGTTATACTTTATATAGTAATATATAAACATATAAGTGTTATGTGTCTAAAGAAATAGTTTAAAAACTCTATGCTGATGCCTGCGGCAGGAAGCTACACACCTAATCATCATTTTTTGAGGCAATGCCAAGGTGTAAGCATTGCTATTATTCTTAGAGGAAAATGACAAAAAGCCTGCTCATATCACTCATGAGCAGGCTTGAAAGTAAGATATATAGGCGAGGCGATCGCAGTTCTTCAACTAGATCGCCTCTTAATTCCTATGCTGATTCCGGTAAAGTCACCGTCTTAGGCGTAGGTTTTGCTGATGGTGCAGGTGTCACTGATGGCAGAGGAGCTAGATAGCAGTTGTTAATCTGGATCTGTTTTTGCCTCTGGCTTTGAACCTGAGTTTGCCATTCTTTATAGACAACTCCGCCTCCAATACCTAATGACAGGATGCAGGTGGAACCTATAACAATGGTTTTCTGAGTAAGCAAAATTCCCCTTTGCACTGGCTTAGAATTGCCAAGCAAAGAGCGAAAGAATTTTAGCAGATTCATGGTTTTTGGTTCTAGTTGGACTGGCGAGACTTGTAGAGAAAAGTCCAGTAGAAGGAAAAGTTGAACAGCGATCAACTTTTAGAACTCCGTCCTAAATCTGTTCTTACAGCAAAGCTGCCCTTATGGAGGGGGCAGCTTTGCAAATTTGCTTAATGTTAGGCAAATTTCGCCCCGCTAAACATATTTTAGTCGGGACAGAGTTCTGAAAGTTGATCGCTGTTTTTATGGTAATACAATAAAATCAATGAAAAATTAAATCCTCCATGATAAGATTATGTGTTTTGCTAATGTACAAATGAAATTTGTCAGTTTCAGTATTGATAAAAAATAAATAATGTAGAATCTTTATTAGACAAAGGTTTTTAATTTTATTTTTTCAAAATCTAAAAAGTAATAAATATTACCAAGATTACTTAGCAGTTAAGAATTATTACACAATATATCTAAAATAATCTGATTTTGTATACTTTTATAACAATAAAAACACTAGTTAAAAAAATATCTTTTAATAAAAATTAACATCGTACTCAGCAACAGAATCCAGGCATGATAAAGGGGAGCGATGCCTACGGCGGCAAGCTACGCTCATTTCACCAGTCCCAATCATGCAAGAGCGATCGCGTTATTCTAAGTATGCAGATACTCAAATACTCAACGTAAGGGCAGGTGTTTAAGCCTGCCCTTAAACTATTTATTAGTTAAAGTTTGGCAAGACTCCTTACGAAAGTTAAACTCTTGAGCAGTTTCTGAAGCCGTCTGTGATGACTTGAAACTCAATGAACCTCCACAGTCAAATGACTTTATAGCCGAGAGTCCATATATAGCAACCACTCCAAGAACTGTTAAGCCAACTACCCCAGCGTAGATAATAGGTGGAGTTTGGGCTAACGCTTTTCCTAAAGTGTTGGTAGCTCTGGTGATAATGCTGTTGGTTTCTGACTTATTATTAGGTTGAATGTTGTTCATTTTCTTTTCAGTAACTTATTTTGAGAGCCAGCCTGGGGGCCTCGGAAACGCCCAGGCTGACTTTGTTTACAATGAGATATTTGTGGGCTAAGAAAGTAGGCAACTTTTCAGCGGCCTTCCTATAGAAACTTTGTCAACTTGTTCTATGTGAGCTAAGTGTCACCACCTCCTGTAATTACTTTGTCAACTTGACTTAGCTGTTATTCCCAGCAATAGAGTTCCCACAAAAATTTTTGTTCAGTTATCAAGTCTTCCAAAGGGCAAAACCCTGTCACTTAAGGCGGAAAAGATATGCAAAAAGCGATCGCAGTCATTACAACCAGATCGCCTTAAAATTAGCTATTTCAGTTATGAAGTCTATCAAAGGGCGGATACACCTGAATTTAGATGAAAAATAAATACTGCATTACTGCATCAATTACTGCATTAATCTTCTACTTCCTTAAGTGCTTCATCCAGCAAAAGCCTTATAATCTCAACCTTTTTCCTATTTGTCCTGGCTGCTAACACAGACAACTTACGGTGCGTTGATTCAGACAAATCAACAGTTAATCTGATTGTTGGCTCTTTGGAAGGTTGTTGAAGTTGAGACATGAGATTAAACTTAGCTGGTTGCGGGGCGGATATAGGTGATACAGGTAATATAGGTAATGTAGATTGTGGTATAGGTTCCTGCTCTAGTATTGGCTGAGTCTCGCTTTGAGTATCTGAGTCTACAGTCTCCTGGTTTAATAAACCCTCCCGCAGCGCTGATTCACCATAAACAAACTCACGGGCAAGGGCATCATCAAGGGGCTTTCGCTTTTTAGCAGTCATTTCAACATCCCCAGAATTTCCTTAAATAACCGCTCATATTCCCGTGCTGACTCTGCTGCTTGACGGCCAGGTAAATCCCAAATTGTTGCAGCTTGACCAAAAGTATCTGCGATCGCTTGTTTCTGGTGAATCACAGTTTTTAGTACAGTTGCCTCTTTAGATTTAGATAGAAGTGCGATCGCTTCACCCAGTAACTTTGTACCTTTAACAGCACGACTGATAAATATAGCTGCTTGAGGCGCACCACCACGCACAGACTGAGCTTGCCTAATTAATTGCACAGCGTCACTGGCAGACCGTAAATCTAACTCTGTGGGCTAACAGGGAACTATAGCTAAATCAGCTCTAAATAATATTGCTCTGCTGGGCTCAGATAAACCAGCTTGGCCCATCTACTATTAGATGATTAATTTACTTTTTCCTGGTTTATATCGATTAATTCAACTTGGTACTATAATTTTGAAAAATAAATTGTGATTAAAAGGGAATATGAATGGCGATCGCTATTCGACAAGCTCGTGACGACGAACTTGAAGCGCTGATTCCGATACTACTGTTGGCAGAACAATCGGAGCGTGCGCTGCGATGGGGACTTGCTAACCTCGTCGATGCTGTATATCGCATGGACGACAGCGAACACTTGGTTGGTGCAGCAACGATGAAATGGCGCAGCGACCCCTGCGAAATTATGGAACTTGGTATAGCCCCTGAGTTTCAAAGGCAAGGTTTAGGTAAAGAGTTCGTTGCTTGGTTGATTCGAGAGGCGAGGCAACGCGGCAAGAGACAGATACTCGTCGGCACGTCTAATTCAAGTATCGCCAACATTGCTTTTTATCAAAAGTGCGGATTTCGGATGGATCATGTGCGCCAGGACTACTTTTGGTATTTACCTGAGCCAAGTTACGAAAACAACATTCAGATTCAGGACTTGCTCGTATTTCGTTTCGATTTGGTGCCATGCTCAACTAAGAAAAGAACAAACTGACAGAGGAAAAGCAAATTAGGTATGAAAGCTAGGGTAGAATTAATTCTTCGGGATGAAGAGGGAGAATGGCAGCAATAATGGTTCCCACTTAAATCTGCCTGCTCACCGAAAAATTTACAGTTAATTGAGATAGTAGCCTAGATATAGACATGGTTACTTTAAGCTTGAGTGACTAGTGTTATGTACATTGAATCATTATCGATAGCAACCCTGGAGCAAGCAATTCACCTAAGAGAGGAAGTTTTCCCAGGCGTGAGTAATAGTAGTGATGGGCAATCGCTGGCGGCAAGTTTATATCGAGATAAATATGCTCAATGGTTTTCAGACAGTGGAATTACCCAACTCAAATACTGGGTTGCTATCGATGAGAAATCTTTCCAAGTAATTGGGCTAACTGGGTTATATTGCAAAAGCGAAGACGAACAAGAAGCTGACTGGTTAGGCTGGTTTTGTGTAGCATCACAATTTCGGGGAAAAGGAATTGGAAAAGAGCTATTAGACTTTACCATCGACCTAGCACAAGCAAAAGCAAAAAGGTACTTACGGTTGTATACTTGGGAACATTCTTCTTCTTATGTAGCCCGGATGCTTTATCTCAAACGCGGTTTTTACCAAATTGGTGAATCCCCAAACAACAGCGGATTTAAAACTATCTATCTTGAACTCCAACTCGACAGCATTATTCATAGTGGATGAGGAAATTCATCTAGAAATTTTCTTAGAGGAAAGGCGATCCAGTGTTTCCTACTGCGTAGTTTACCGCCGTAGGCATTGCCTTTTCTTTTGAGTCTAGAAAAAGTGATCCTTCCAGAACAGCACTCTTATCCACAGACTCTCCTCAGAGAAGTGGGGGAAGCAATCAGCTTCTTAGAGGAAAAGACGATCGAGTGCGTAGTTTACCGCCGTAGGTCTTACCCTGAGCCTGCGCCGAAGGGCATCGCCTTTTTGTTCTGCTATTGTTTTGGTTGCCTTTGGTGTTAGCTAAGATTTTTGGATGGTGACAAGCGGTGAAGCAATACCCAAGATTAATTCACAACGCTGGCGATGCCTGCGGCGGTTCGCGGAGCGACCATCGCAAAGCGCCGACAATCACGATTCGCCATCTGGTACAAACGCTGTAACCCCTATTTTTCCGTTCCGTTTTTTTTCTAACCGCCTATAAAATGAGCGAACCGGGAGTGATCAACGCCTGAAATTGTTCATCTGAACGAATATTATCAAAATCTGAGTCAGTTTTCGCCATATCTTGGTATTGGTTAGGACTCATATTGATAGCTTGTTGTAGGTTAAAGATTGCTTGCTTTATATTAAGCAATTGGGCATAACAGCAAGCCTTACCATAAAAAGTCGTGGAGTCGTCTGGACGGATTTCGTTACATTTATCATAACTGGCGATCGCCTCTTCAAAGCGTTTGAGAGTTAACAGTGTACTGGCTCGGTTATACCAAGCTTGGGGTAAATCTCTTTGAAATTCAAGGGATCGGTCGAAGCTAGCGAGCGCCTCTTCAAAACGCCCCAAATCCATTAAGGCAATACCCCGGTTACACCAAGCTTGGGGAAAATCATGCTGGAATTCAATCGCACGCTCGTTGGAAGCGATCGCCTCTTCAAAGCGTTCCAATGTCAACAACACAATACCTCGGTTATACCAAGCATTAGAGTTATCTCTTTGAAATTCAATCGCTTGATCGTAAGAAGCTATTGCTTCATCATATCGCCCCAATTCATCCAAAGCAAGCGCCCGATTCTCCCAGGCTGCGCTCAAGTCGCCTTTAAATTTCAGGGATTGCTCGGTGCTAGCAAGAGCATCTTCATAGCGTTCTAAATTTAATAAAGCAATGCTGCGAAGATACCAAGCGTCAGAGTCATCAGATTTTAATTTAACAGCATTGTCGAGATTAGCAAGCGCCTCTTCAAAACGCTCTAAATTTAATAACGTAAGACCTCGGTTTTCCCAAGCTTCATGCAAATCAGGCATGAGTTTCAAGGCTTGATCAAACGCTTCGAGCGCTTCAAAGTTACGTCCTAAAACCCTTAAAGCAATACCTCGAACACACCAAGCTTCATGAGAGTTAGGCTGGAATACCAGCGCTTGATCGCAGGCAGCCAGAGCCTCATCAAAGCGTCCCAAATTTAACAACGTCGAACCCTGATTAACCCAGACTTGATAATTGCCAGGTTTTAGTTCATTGGCTTGCTCAAAAGCTTCGAGAGCGTCGTCAAAACATCTTTTGTTTAAAAGTTCAAGACCCAAGTTAAACCAAACTTTATCTTGGTCTGCTGGAATTTCTGAAGACACAGTGCTATTTTCCTAATTATGATCCGATGTATATTAAAAAAATTGTAGATGATTCTTTATGAGGAATCTGGCATTTTTTATCTTATCGATTCTGACACTTACTACCACTTCGGCAGTGGCAATTTCGGAAAACTGTGTTTGGCTCTAAAAATTTCCTCCTATCTAAGGAGTTATGGTCTACGACCGACTTTATAGTCATCGCATTCCAGCAACTAGATCCAAGAGAACTAAAAAGATACTAACTGCGATCGCTAGTGTTGTCGAGGGTAAGGCATGATTATTGGCAATTAAATTTTCTGATTCTTCCTGTAATTATTAAGTAAGTATTGTGCATTGTTCACATACATCTCTGTATAACCGCACTGACCACAAATATACGCTTTTAATGTCCCGGTGTGAGTTCCTTTAAATATAAATGCTTTTGGATTATCGTAAAATTCTACTTGCACTGGGTACCCTGATTGGGTGACAATGGAAACGTTGGGAATTATATCTGAGGAACCACATTTGAGACACACCATTTGTTCAACTGTTTGTTGATCTAGATCTGTCGATGAAGAATCCTGGGTATTGATTATCCCTGTTGATGTCACTAGAACTGGCTGACCTTTAATACTAGAAGGAGCAATTTCATCAACTTCCTGGAATGACAGGCTCTCGATTCCCTCCTTTGACGTGCCGCAACTCCAGCAGATATCAAAATTCTCTTCATTCTGCTCATGGCACTTGCAACATTCCCACATCTGTATCACCTCTACAAAACAGTTAACGTTAGACAAGTTCAAAAGCGATCGCTTCCTACTACTCCGTCAGGTGAAGGAATCGCTATTACCGAAAGCACCTCTGCGATAGCCGTCCCCAAAAATTTTCAGGTTTCTTGTTATTGCTCATGGTTTGTAACAGACAATTTTATAGCAACCGTCAAGGCATAACTAAACTATACAACTGCTAATTGGGCAATGGGAGCATATCTTGAACGAATGCTTTCCCAACAAAGGCTAACGCAACTCAAATTTCTTACTTTCCCCAGTTGTATTACCCTCGCCCTAGCGCTACAATCTGCCTGTATTAGAGGCATTTTTAATGACAACTGCAATTTATTACTTGTGAGCAAAACCCGCATTATTGCGCTATTTAATCAATCAGGGGGAGTAGGAAAGACAAGTTTGACTATGAACTTGGGCTATCACCTCGCTCAAAAAAATAAAAACCGCGTTCTTCTGATAGACCTTGACCCCCAAGCGTCACTGACGACATTTATGGGGCTAGAACCGGACATTACCGCCAAAACTGTCTATGAAGCAGTGGTGGGTGAAGAACCGTTAGCAATTCATCCTGAACTGATTCACAGTATGGGTTTGGTGCCAGCCAATATTAATTTAAGTGCTGCTGAACTGGAACTGGTTGCCGCCTTGATGCGAGAAATGCGCCTAAAAAATGCACTTGCTCCCATCTTAGACAACTATGATTTTATTTTGATAGATTGTCCGCCATCTTTAGGCATTCTCAGTGTGATTAGCTTAGTAGCAGCCACTCATGTCTTAGTACCTATTCAGTGCCAGTTCAAATCCTTTCAAGGAACTGATTTACTATTAAGAACTGTAGCCACACTCCGCAAAGGTGCTAATAAAACACTCAGCATTGCTGGCTTCATCCCCACAATGTATGATGCACGTACTGCCCAAGAAAGCAGAACTATGAAAGCTATCACAGAACAACTTTCACCCCTGGCAACAGTTTACGAACCCATTCCTAAATCTATTGCCTTTGCTGATGCAAGTGAGGCACGCATACCCTTAGCACTATATAATCCCAAACATCCTGCCGTCGCTGTACTCAAAAAAATCGCCCTCAGTTTAGAAAAACTACAGTGAGCAAAAAAGACCAACCCTATAGCAGTCAATTAAAAGGTGTAGCCGCCCTACTGGGTGAAAGCTTTGACCAAACCCAAAGTACGGCTAATTCACCAAATACTATTCCTATCAGTCTAATCAAGCTGCCTGCCTCACAGCCCCGCCGCTACTTCGACTTTTCAAAGCTGGAAGAACTATCACGCTCAATTCAAAAATTGGGCATCCTTGAACCTTTGCTCGTCCGGCCTTTGCCTAGTGGTGATTATGAATTAGTAGCTGGTGAACGTCGCCTTAGAGCATCTCAAATAGCAGGGCTGACTGAAGTGCCTGTAGTCGTCCATGATATAGATGACATCACCACCTATCAGGTGCGACTTGTCGAAAACCTCCAACGCGAAGACCTCAACCCCTTAGAAGAAACCGAAGGCATCCTGGAATTATTAGCAATCCAGATACAGATAACTCAAGAGGAGGTTAGCAGTCATCTCAACCGCATGAGAAACGTTTGCGATCGCTATAAACAAGAAAATTCGGAACTGAGACATAACGTTATGTCTCAACCCCAAACTCAGATAATTGAAGAATTATTTGCGTCTTTGGGGCGCATGAGTTGGGAATCGTTTGTCAAAAATCGCCTACCACTGCTCAATCTACCCCTAGAAGTGCTAGAAGTACTGCGTTCTGGGCAAATCGAATATACCAAGGCACGAGCGATCGCACGAGTCCAAGATGAGTCAACCCGAAAACAACTGCTCTTAGATGCGATCGCTTACAATCTCTCACTGACCGAAATCAAGCGTAAGATTCAAGAAATTGAGTCTACTGCTCAATCAAGTTCGTCATCTCAAACAGAGACAGCATCCATAAAAGAGCGTGTTGATGATACGTTCCAACGCTTCAAAAAAGCGAAAGTGTGGGATGACCCGAAGAAAAAATCCAAAGTAGAAAAGTTGTTAGCTCAGTTAGATGCACTGATCAAAACTGAATAGAAAATGGCGATGCTACTTTGGAGCCGCCCTATGGTCATTAATTTGAGCAGATTTATGCAAATAAAAAAGGAGAGTAGCAATACTCTCCTAACATAATTGGAAGAAAAAATTTCTTTTCTTAGTGATTCAAACGAGCTTGACGTTGACGCAATTCATGAGCGTGTTGTTCACGAGCTTGACGCTCACGCAATTCATGAGCGCGTTGTTCACGAGCTTGACGCTCACGCAATTGACGAGCGTGTTGTTCACGAGCTTGGCGTTCGTGTTGGGTTTTACTGTTATTAAAAGCTACAGTATTACGATTAAAATGATCATGCTCAGATTTGAATTCAGCAGCATTAGCATTTTGAGAAAGAGCCGCAATTGAAGCAGCTGCTAATAAGCTTCCAAGAAGAATAGATTTTAAGCGATTCATATATCCTTTAATCTGCTTTGCATTACGTGATTTGTATATTCTTAATGTAATCGGAATAATCAGGCAAATGCCTGTATACAAAGTCATGTTGAAACGGTTACTTTTGTCACTAATACTAGGATTGATATTTGATTTTTGAAATTGGTGATTATTCAAAACCTTATGTAACTGGAATGGGTGATGCCTACGGCGGGCTATGACGCTCTCTGCGAGACGCTGCGCGAACGCGGACTCGCTTTGCGCGTCGCTATCGGCGTCGCCTGGCTGAAATTCCTCTGCCAACGCTCAGATCAAAGGGCTTGGTAAACCGTAATTACCGCAACCCCGATTTTTCACCTTGTCTGGTGAAACTTCACAATACAACCCGTAATTTCACCATACAGTCTGCCGGAGTGTATGACGGACAATAGTTAAAAAACTGGCATACAACCCGCTCTTTATGGCAGACAAGCAACCAGATACCCTTTCGGCAGTTCCTCATGGGGGAAACCCCCAAGACCGGACTGCCTCACAAAATGATGTTGAAAATTTGAAAATTTCCATATTAGATTTACAAAAAAAATACGGAATTCAACGCGACAGCTTCTACGGACGGACACGATACCTTCGGATTACAACCTGGAAGGAGGGCGGTAAAGCTTACCTGGATGCCCGACAAGTACAGCAAATGGACGGGCTACACGACCACATCAAAACTACCGGACGCATGGAAGGCTACCCAGTACCCGATCCTTCTGGGCCAGTTGAAGAGGAGCAGCCAACATCCAGTACTCTGGCAGTCACAGAAACTCAACAAATTACTCCGACTTATGCACCCAAGCAGAAGCGATCGCAGTCTTCCCAAGTAGACGACACCGCGGCCATCGTGCAATCTGCTCAGAACAAAGCAGTTGGTACACTCATTGCAGAAAACATACTTGCCCGTCACTTCATTGAAAATCCAGATCTGCTACCAGATGATTTGAAAACTAAAATCAAGGAATCGGGGGAAGTGCCAAGCATTGACCCTTTCGCCTACGCAGACTCATTGATCAGCGCCGCAATGGGATCTATCAGCGCGGCTTGAAATTTTTGGGAATGCTGGCAACCGGGGCGATTGTTGCTGTTAATGGGCTGAATCCTCTCTCATTGCTGCGATTGGGCATGGGTGGGATATTGGCGTTAGCGCATCTCGCCGT
>NZ_JBTYKD010000360.1:0-3252 GCF_054880495.1 Nostoc sp. | reverse complement strand
AATTATGAATCCTGGCATCGAGCTATTTTTGCGTAGGGCTACCCCTAAACTATCGTGGCCGCAGCAGCGTTTCACCTCTGAGTTCGGGAAGGGTTCAGTGTGGTTCCACCGCGCAATAGACACCAGGAAAAATGATTGGGTTCAAAACCCTGAAGACTGCAAGTAACGCCAATTAAATTTAATTGATTGAGCAAAAGTTGTGAGGTCAAGCCCTCGGTCTGTTAGCACGGCTCGGCTACATACATTACTGCACTTCCACCTACCGCCTAAGAACGGGTGTTCTGCCCGTGACCTTACCCACTTATTGTGGTGAGAGCACTCATCTTGAGGTGGGCTTCCCACTTAGATGCTTTCAGCGGTTATCCGCTCCGCACTTGGCTACCCAGCGTTTACCGTTGGCACGATAACTGGTACACCAGCGGTGCGTTCCTCCCGGTCCTCTCGTACTAAGGAGGACTCCTCTCAATGCTCTTACGCCTGCACCGGATATGGACCGAACTGTCTCACGACGTTCTGAACCCAGCTCACGTACCGCTTTAATGGGCGAACAGCCCAACCCTTGGGACGTACTTCCGCCCCAGGTTGCGATGAGCCGACATCGAGGTGCCAAACCTCCCCGTCGATGTGGACTCTTGGGGGAGATCAGCCTGTTATCCCTAGAGTAACTTTTATCCGTTGAGCGACGGCCATTCCACTCTGCGCCGTCGGATCACTAAGGCCTACTTTCGTACCTGCTTGAGTTGTCACTCTTGCAGTCAAGCTCCCTTTATGCCTTTACACTCGCCGCACGGTTTCCAAGCGTGCTGAGGGAACCTTTGCGCGCCTCCGTTACCTTTTAGGAGGCGACCGCCCCAGTCAAACTGCCCACCTGAAACTGTTCCCTGACCAGATAATGGTCATGGGTTAGAATTCTAGCTTCGCCAGAGTGGTATCTCACCGTTGGCTCCATATTCCCCACAAGGAATACTTCATCGCCTCCCACCTATCCTGCGCAAGCCAAGCCCGAACACAATTCCAGGCTACAGTAAAGCTTCATAGGGTCTTTCTGTCCAGGTGCAGGCAGTCCGTATCTTCACAGACATTCCTATTTCGCCGAGTCTCTCTCTGAGACACCATCCAGATCGTTACGCCTTTCGTGCGGGTCGGAACTTACCCGACAAGGAATTTCGCTACCTTAGGACCGTTATAGTTACGGCCGCCGTTCACCGGGGCTTCGGTCGCTAGCTTCAAGGTTACCCCCTGACCAACTTCCTTAACCTTCCGGCACTGGGCAGGCGTCAGCCCCCATACTGCGTCGATTTGACTTTGCGGAGACCTGTGTTTTTGGTAAACAGTCGCCTGGATCTCTTCACTGCGACCCACTTCATCAGTGGGCACCCCTTCTTCCGAAGTTACGGGGCCATTTTGCCGAGTTCCTTAGAGAGAGTTATCTCGCGCCCCTTGGTATTCTCAACCTCCCTACCTGTGTCGGTTTCGGGTACAGGTAACTGTAAGTTAACGTGTTTAGAGCTTTTCTTGGAAGCTAGACTATGCCACTTCACTTCCGTAGAAGTTCGTACTCACGCCTCAACTCGAAACGTTTTCGCCGTCTCTCAACATCTTGACGCTTGAACCGGTAACCAACATCCGGCTGACATTTATCTTCTCCGTCCCTCTGCACAACCTACAATCAGTACGGGAATTTTAACCCGTTGTCCATCGACTACGCACTTCTGCCTCGCCTTAGGCCCTGACTAACCCTCCGGGGACGAACCTGGCGGAGGAAACCTTAGGGTTTCGGGGCATTGGATTCTCACCAATGTTTGCGCTACTCAAGCCGACATTCTCACTTCCGTTTCGTCCACAGCTGCTTGCCGCTACTGCTTCTACCTACGACGGAACGCTCCCCTACCGATTAACTTTCAAAGTTAATCCCACAGCTTCGGTACATCGCTTAGCCCCGTTCATTTTCGGCGCGAGAGCGCTTGACTAGTGAGCTATTACGCACTCTTTCAAGGGTGGCTGCTTCTAGGCAAACCTCCTAGTTGTCTGTGCACTCTCACCTCCTTTATCACTTAGCGATGATTTGGGGACCTTAGCTGGTGGTCTGGGCTGTTTCCCTCTTGACAATGAAGCTTATCCCCCACTGTCTCACTGGCAATGTGTGCTCTGGGTATTCAGAGTTTGTCTCGATTTGGTACCGGTCTCCCAGCCCGCACCGAAACAGTGCTTTACCCCCCAGATATAATCATTACCGCTGCGCCTAAACACATTTCGGGGAGAACCAGCTAGCTCCTGGTTCGATTGGCATTTCACCCCTAACCACAACTCATCCGCTGATTTTTCAACATCAGTCGGTGCGGACCTCCACTTGGTGTTACCCAAGCTTCATCCTGGCCATGGTTAGATCACCAGGGTTCGGGTCTATAAACACTGATTATCGCCCTTTTCAGACTCGGTTTCCCTTTGGCTCCAGCATTCTCGCTTTAACCTACCAGTGCCTATAAGTCGCCGGCTCATTCTTCAACAGGCACGCGGTCAGACTTTGAATAGTCCTCCCACTGCTTGTAAGCTAACGGTTTCATGTTCTATTTCACTCCCCTTCCGGGGTTCTTTTCACCTTTCCCTCGCGGTACTGGTTCACTATCGGTCACACAGTAGTATTTAGCCTTACGAGGTGGTCCTCGCTGATTCACATGGGATTCCTCGTGCCCCATGCTACTCGGGATTCAGCTACTATCCTTTAACTTTCGACTACAGGACTTTCACCTTCTTTGGTGCAGTATTTAGCTGCTTCGTCTAGTCTCTAGATTCGATCTCGCTGTCCCACTACCCCAATCGGTAAACCAATTGGTTTAGGCTCTTCCCCTTTCGCTCACCACTACTTAGGGAATCTCTGATTTGATTTCTCTTCCTCCAGCTACTAAGATGTTTCAATTCGCTGGGTTGGCTCTCTCCTGCCTATATATTCAGCAGGTAGTATATAGGGTTGCCCCATTCGGAAATCTCCGGCTCAATGTTTGCTTCCAACTCCCCGGAGCATATCGTCGGTAACCACGTCCTTCGTCGCCTCTGTGTGCCTAGGTATCCACCGTTAGCCCTTATTAACTTGACCACTCAATTCTTTTGCTCTTAAACAATTGCATTCACAATACCATCCATCAAAGAATGTCTGTGTCTGCCTGCTAATTTGCGTTACTATGCAGTTTTCAAGGTTCTGGCTGAGATTTTTCTCAGCAGTCTGACACAAGCGTCATGTTGCTGATTTCTCTT